>USKE01000029.1 GCA_900555165.1 uncultured Porphyromonadaceae bacterium
GCACCGCCGAAACCGCCGCCGAACGAGAAGTGGCCGCCGAAGATGTCGCCGAATTGGGCGAAGATGTCGTCCATCGACATGTTCGACGAATAGTATCCGCCACCTTCGCCGCCGCCGAATCCCTGCGGGCCCATCGAGTGGCCGAACTGGTCATACCTGGCGCGTTTCTCGTCGTTCGAGAGCACCTCGTATGCCTCGGCAGCCTCCTTGAATTTCTCCTCGGCATCTTTGTCGTCGGGGTTCTTGTCAGGGTGGTATTTGATGGCAAGCTTGCGGTAAGCTTTTTTTATTTCATCGGCTGGGGCGTTTTTCTGCACCCCCAGCACTTCATAATAATCTCGTTTTGCCATGATGGTTTGTAGGCTTTATTGTGCCACGACTACTTTGGCGTGACGCAGAACTTTGTCGTTGAGCATATAACCTTTCGACACGGTGTCTTTCACCTTCCCTTTGGGGGTGGTGTCGTCGGCCGGAACCATGGCTACGGCTTCGTGGAGTTCGGTATCGAAATCGGCGCCGGTCGACTCGATAGCTTTCACGCCGTTGTCGGCCATATATTTTATGAGTTTGTTGTAGATGAGCTGCATCCCCTCGCGCACGGCCTCGGCGTTTTCGGCGTCGCGTGTGGCGTCGAGTCCGCGCTCGAAGTCATCGACAATGGGCAGAAGTCCTGCAAGCACCTTTTCCGAGGCTGATTTTATGAGGTCGGCACGTTCACGCACCGTGCGTTTGCGGAAATTGTCGAACTCGGCCATCAGGAAGAGGTACTCCTTTTTCTCCTTCTCAACCTCCTCTGATTTTTTCTGCAGGAGATCTTTCAGAGATTCGATTTCGGCACTTTCGTCGGTCATGGCCTCGGCCTGGTCGGGCGAGATTTCTTCAAACGGATCGACGTCGGCGATGCCCACACCCTCGTTGGCGGCCATGTCATTGACCTCGGCGTTGTCGGCAAAAGCGCTCTCTTCGGCAGGTTTGCCATGTTTGTTGTCCTTGTTCATATAATGTGTCTTTTTGAATTTCATTGTCATCTTTTTTTGAGATTACAGCAAAAACAGTGCCTAAAAGGCTGTGTCGGGCTTGTCAGTTCCCATTCAATCTCTTATAAAGATAACAATTCCATTCGGGCGAGGGTTTAAACCGTTCCGGGCTGTCAAACAGGGCATAGACAGCCGACCCGCTCCCCGACATCGACGCGTACACGGCACCCATGTCAAGTAAAGCCTGTTTCACGGCGGCAATGGCGCGGTGAGTCGGGAAAATCGATGCCTCGAAATCGTTCTTGACAGCGCCCTGCCAGCGTGAGACAGGGAGGGTGAGCAGTTCGGTCAGCGGGGTGACCGGGACAGAGGGGGTCACTCCGGCGTATGCCTCGCGGGTAGATACCGACTCGTCAGGTTTCACAATAGCTATCCAAAGCGGCGAGGGGAGGCGCAGGGGAAATGCCTTTATGTCTGTGCCGGTGCCGGTGCAGAGCGACACATTATTATATATAAAGAAAGGGCAGTCGGCCCCGATGCGCGCCGCTGTCTCTGCCAGGCGCCGCCGGGGCAGTCCCAGTTCGAACAGCGAGTCGATGCAGGTGAGGGTGAAAGCCGCGTCGGCCGAGCCGCCTCCGAGCCCCGCGCCATCGGGGATGATTTTCTCAAGGTAGATGTCTACCGGCGGGAAATCCATGGTCTCGCGCAGAGCTCTGACCGCCTTCATCACCAGATTCTTTTCGGGAGGGCAGTCAACACTGCGGCCGGTGACGGTGAGGGTGTCGGTGTCGCCGTTGCCGGGCACAATCTCGAGGATGTCGCACCAGGGCACAGGCATCATCACGGTCTCGAGGTCGTGGTATCCGTCGTCGCGGCGTCGCACTATGTCAAGCCCGATATTTATTTTTGCGTTCGGAAAAACTATCATGCGTGTAATTGAAACGTATCTGCAAAGTAACGAAAAAAATCACGAATACCCTCCCGATATGAAAATTTTTGGGTTACTTTGCAACCTAATCTCCGCCGGTGATGTCTAAGAAAGTGAACGGTCGAAGGAATGGCCGCCGAACCTACTTGGATAACTATTGCTTTAGAATGAAATGAATAGACTCAAACAAACCGCAATCGCAATGGCGCTGTCGCTGATGCCGGTCTGCGCAATGGCCGCCCCGGCGTTGCCTGATGCCCGCATGACAGCCGAACTGTCGTCTGACACGCTCACGGTCACGGTCTCGCGTACCGACTCTGTGGCCGGCGACAGCGTGATAATGTCGAAATCGCTCCCCGCGCCGCTGTTTTACGGCCCCGACGGCAAACTCATGGTGGTTACTGACGACGGTGCCCTCACAGTCGAGGAGCTCCTCAACGAGTATTATAACGAGGCCACCATTCAGATACCCACCGAAGAGTCAGACGGCCCCACATGGCCCATGGTGGCGGTCATCGCCATCTGTTTCGGGGTGCCCGGCATAATCGCGCTGGTGGCGCTGATACTGATTCTCAGGTTCCAGCGCCGCAAGAACCGTGAGCGTCACGACATCATACAGCAGGCTATAGACAACAACTATCCGTTGCCCGAATCGTTCTATACCCGTCAGCCGAGCTATCAGAATCAGTGCCAGCCCGGCGAGCCGCAGAATATGGCGAATTCCCAGGGTCAGCCCGGCCCGGCTCCCGACATGCGTCCCGGCGTTAACCAATTCTCGCAGCAGACCATGGCCCGTGACCCGCGCAAGCTCTCGTCGTCGATAACGCTGATCGGTGTGGGCCTTGCCCTGCTCATCGCCTTCCTCAGCACAGACAATCCTGGTGTGGCCTTCGTGGCCGGCGGCATACCGCTGTTCATTGGCATCGGGCGTCTGGTTGCCTACTATTATGTGCCCGGCTATGCCGTGACAACCACAACGCGGCGCACGTTCCAGCCCCCGTTCGGCGCCCCGGGTCCTGTGAACGGCCCCGGTTTCAACATGCCGCCGCAGTATCCCGGTCAGCCGCAGGCGCCTGCCGGCATGCCTCAGCCACCTCACGCCGGTCAGCAGCAACCCCCCGTACCCCCGCAGTTCAATGGTCAGAATTATGCACAGCAACCTCCGTTCCCTCCCGTGAATGGAGGCCAACCCCAGAGCTATGACCCCAACGCTGACAGGTGATCTGATATACGCTGACGAGTCATCGAAAAAGCCGTCTGTCCCGCTGAAGATGAAAGGCAAGATCGAGGAACTGAAACTGCTGGCTCTGTGCATGGCAACCGACAACCGCGAGGCTTTCTCGCGGCTTGTCGAGTTGCACCAGGAGGGGTTGCGCCGTTTCCTTTTCAACCTCAGCGGCGACGCCATGCTTACCGATGACCTGGCGCAGGAAACATTCCTCAAGGCGTGGCTGGGCATACGGTCGTTCAAAGGGCTGTCGGGGTTCCGCACCTGGCTCTACCGTATCGCGGTGAACGAGTATGTGTCGTGGCGCCGCAACCGCCAGGCGGCCATGCTGGGGCAGGCCGCCGACCTCACATCCCTGACTTCGGGCGAGCCCTCGGTCAGCGGCACTTCCGATGCCGGCATGGACGCGCAGACCCTGCTGGCCACGCTGAAGGATACCGAACGTATGGTGACCATACTCTTCTACATAAACGACATGTCAATCAAGGAGATTACAAAAGTCACCGGCATGGCCGAAGGTACCATAAAGTCACATCTGTCGCGCGCACGCCGCAAGATGGCGGCAGTCAAATAATCAAGATCATGGATATGAAATCAGATAAATACAACGATATGAACAAGTTCGCCACGGAATCTGCCGATGACGCACGGCTCTCGCAGATGCTCAAGGAACAGCTGCCCGGCGCGCCGCGCGACGACTGGTTCGTGCGCAAGACAATGAACCGGCTGCCTGACGTGCGCCATAACCGCGCGGCACGTCTGTTCTCCACGCTGTGCTATGTGCTGGCGATTGTGGGAGTGGTGGCCGGATGCGCCTATGGGCTGCAGATGTTCCTGACCAATCCCGGGTCGCTGACATCGTTCCTGGCTATGATGGTGGCACCTCTGGCAGGACTGTTCTGTCTGGGTGTCATCGCGGCTCCGGCTCTGCGGCGCATCAGTGACTGACTGCTGTGCCGTGACCGTAGATATGGTTCAGGGCACGTATGAGCCGTGGTTCGAACGGTGCGTAATGGTCGCCGGGATTCCACTGGAAACAGGTGTAGACCCCATGACGTCTGATTGTGTCGACCACCTGCGGGGTGCATTGCCCCACGGTGGCAAATATTCTGTTTGACGAACGGGGTTCCTCGACCCCTAATGAGAAATATGCTTTGGCGCCGGGTGCCCTTGTGGCAAACGGCGCCTTTTCTATCCACTGCACGAACCCTTCGTACCAAAACGAGCCCGAGATGGAGATGATGTTGGCGAAGGTGGTGTCAGACATGAACTGCCAGGTGGCGAACAGTCCCGACAGCGAGATGCCGGCCAGCGTGCGTTCGGCGCCGGTGAGGCCGAGTGCGCGCTCGGCCGAAGGGACGAGCGTGCCGGTGAGGCGTGTCAGCAGGTCGGGTGCGAAACCTTTGAACGGTGCCGTTCCTTTCGGCACTCCGGGCGCCGGCCACGGGGTGAGGTCGTTGTCCCAGTCAAATCCGTAGACATTCACGAACGACACCCCGTAGCGTGCCGCCAGCTCATCGAGCTTGGCCTGTGGCACTGTGTCGTTTGCAAGTATGTAGCACACTTTGTCGCCGCTCTGCCGCGCCGAAAGCTGATAAGAAAGCGTTCCCATAGTAAGAATTACGTATTAGTGTCAGAGTTTCATCATGTCGTGCATCGGGCGGAATCCGGCGGTGCGGTAAAGGTGTCGGGCGGCTCCGGTGGTCTCGAGGTATATCTTGCCGGCATCGCGTCGGCGGCACTCGGCCACAAGGTGTGCCACAAGTTCATGGGCCAGTCCGCGCTTGCGGTAGACGGGCCGTATGTATATGTTCATCAGATATCCGCACAGCCCCGAGTGGTTGTCGGGCGACGGCATCTCGTCATAAAAGCATACGGCCCCGCACCCGCAGATGTCGTTGCCATCGCGCACCACAAGCGCGTAATGCGAGCCATCGGCAAGGTGACGGCTGTAATATGCGCGGTTGGCCTCTACAAGCCGGTCTATCCCCGGTCCGGAGGTGTCGATGCAGAACACGTCGGCAAGCACCTCGCGCCTGAGCGCGAGCAGTATGTCAGGGTTGGTGCATACGTCGAAACGTATGCTGTCTGAGGTTGTATTGAAGTGCGCTGTCATGATGCGTCGCGTTTTGTACGGGCTGTCACGGCGCCCTGTTTCATTACCAGCGGGAGTGCTCTGCGGTCGACCTTGCCTGACGGGTTGAGCGGCATCTGGCGCATCTCCACAAAGAACTCGGGTATCATGAACGGCGCCAGATACTGCCCCATGTAGCGCATTATGGTGTCGAGTTTCAGCCCGCTGTCGGCCACGGTGAAATATGCCGTGAGGTATGCCAGGCTGTCGGGGTCGTCATGCGCCACGACTGTACCGTATTCCACTCCGGGGCACGAGCAGAGCACATTCTCCACTTCGGCACACTCCACACGCTTGCCCAGAATCATCACCTGATGGTCTATACGCTTGATGAAGACGATATTGCCGTCGGGCAGGCGGTAGCCCAGGTCGCCGCTCAGATAGTGCCTGTGTCCGACAGGGGCGGTTGTGAAGTTTTCGCTCTCCGGGCAAGGGGTAACCGTGCCCGCCCGACACACCGTTGCCGCTAATTACAATCTGGCCGGGCGCGCCGTCGGCCACAGGCTTGCCGTCGGCGCCGATGATTTCCACACCGACATCCTTCACGGGGGTACCGATGGGGTAGGTGCCGTTTTCAAGCGGCTGAGTGCCGTTGCACCTGAAGTATGTGGCGCATACCGTTGTCTCTGACGGGCCGTAGGTGTTGTAGACGTCTATGCCGGTGTCGATTATGCGGTCAACGTATGACGCCCTGAGCACATCGCCCCCGCTGATGAGCAGACGCAGCGACGAGTGGAGCCGGTGCAGCCGGTTCAGTTCAAGCATGAGGTAGGGGAATCCGCTGATGACTGTAACCTCTTTTTCCGCAGCGTACTGCATGAGCGCCGGGATATTGTCGTGTATGTCGGCGGGAGGGATGACGAGCGTCGCGCCGTTCAGGAGTGTGCCGAACACCTCCTCGACAAAAATGTCGAACGAGCAGACCGAATACTGCATGACCCGGTCGGTGCCGGGGCGCAGGTGGAACTCGTTGTCAAACGCGCGGGCGTAATGGCACACGTTGCCGTTGGTCACCACAACTCCTTTCGGACGCCCGGTGGTGCCGGAGGTATATAATATATAGGCTGTGTCGGCGGGGCAGACATGGGCGTCGATTGCCGGTCGCCTTCCCTGCGTTTCATTATCGGTCAGATTGCCCGGCACATAGACAGTAAATCCCTCGCCGGGGAGCGTGGCATGTTCGGCATCAGCTATGATGAGTTCCACGCCCGATTCACGCATCATGTAGTTTATGCGCTCACGCGGGAACGACGGCTCGGCCGGCACATATGCCGCTCCGCGTCTCAGCACCGCCAATATCGAGGCTATCATCCTTACGCCGTGGTTCATCACTATGCCCACGCGGTCGCCGGGGCGTATCATTGGCGCGTTTGACAGAATGGTGTCTGAGATCAGGAGCAACCGGGTGTAAGTGTAAGTGCTGTCGCCGTCAATTACCGCCGGCAGATCGCCGTGGACTTTTGCCATGGCGGCGAAACAGTCGGCGATAACATCTGTGTGTCTGGTATGTCGTGTCATGTTGTGGGGAATTCTATTCGGTAGCGGGCAATTGTCTGTTGAATTACGTCTTTTCATGAAAAACAAGGGTGTGCCTGTTTTGGTTTGTGGCGTCAGCGGCGACAGGGCTATTGTCCGGGCGTTACGGGATGTGGCACGGTGCCGGTTTTGGCTATCAGCAAAATTTTTTGTTGCATTTGCACCGGTCATCAGAAGGCTGGCGGTCGCGACTGCCACGGCCGGATAAGATGTCGGGTGCGCCCCTTATCCGGGCGCTTTTTTTATGCCCGTCCGGGAGTTTTATAAGCGTAAAAAGCTATGGAAAAAGGACGTTACTACAGTTACAACCGGTCTTGATTACTCCGGCGGCAAGATAGGCCGGCTTTTCTCGAAAATGTTTTCCCCCCCCCTCTGTTAGGGCTGATTTTCAATGCCTTGATCACTGTTGTCGACGGCATATTCGTCGGGCAGGGTGTGGCCCCTGACGGCATCGCGGCTGTCAATATCATCGCGCCGCTGTTCATGATGGTCACCGCTACGGGGCTGATGTTCGGCGCTACCGACTGTCTGACATCTCACCGCGAACAGCCGGCGCCCAGCGTCGGCTGTTCCCGGTGAATCTCGCATACCGTGATCTGCGGGTAGCGTTCACGCAGATGCTGTGCCATGGCATGGGCCGAGTAGACCGAGCGGTGACGGCCACCGGTACAGCCGAAAGCGACCTGGAGCGAGGTGAATCCGCGACGCAGATATTTGTCGACCGAGGCGTCGACCAACGTTTCGGCCGCACGGAGAAAAGGGAAAATCTCACCATCCTGTTCAAGAAATTCGGCGACCTCGCGATCCATGCCGGTGAGTGGTTTGTAACGGTCATAACGCCCGGGATTATGCACCGCGCGGCAGTCGAAGACAAAGCCGCCCCCGTTGCCCGAGGGGTCATCGGGGTAGCCTTTCCGGTACGAAAAGCTCATTACTGTAACGGTGAGCTGAGCGGGGGATGTGGTGCTGTTTTCTGCGGGTATTTCAGTCTGCATTGTCAGTGAGATTGTCGGATATACGTTTCAGTTCGGGATAGGCGTCGGCAAATTCCGGGTTGGAGGCAAACAGCGCAGCGAGGTTCGCTTTGCCCAGCTCAAGGCTCGACAGAAAATGAGGGCGCCGTTCTATCAGGCCGCGGAACCCGTAGGCTCCCAGGGTCTGCAGTACCCTGAAAAGCACGAACAGCGGCAGGCGGCGCCGCAGGGTGGCTGTATCGGCGGCATGGTCGAGGCTCGCCGTCTCGTCGAGATATGTGTCAAGCAGACGCTCGCGCAGATCAGGGGCGAACCCGGCCTTGGCCTGCCACAGGAATGATGCCAGGTCATATTCGCGCGGCCCGCGGCGTCCGCCCTGAAAGTCTATCGCGGTGAGTCGACCGTGGTCGTCGACCATCACGTTACGCGACTGGAAGTCGCGGTACATGAACGTGTCCCATTCAGCGGCGCCATCGAGTAGGGCTTGTTCCATCCGGTCGAAATCATCCTGCAACGCCATCTCATCGAAAGGCACCCCGGCGACTTTGAGGAAACAGTATTTGAAATAGTTGAGGTCGAAACGCACGGTGCGTTCATCGAAAGCGGGCTGGGGGAAACAGACGCTCCAGTCGAGTCCGTGGGCGCCGAGAGTCTGTATGCGCGCCAGCATGCGCATGGTTTCGTGCAGGAGGGGTTCAATGTCAGCGGTGCCGAGCAGGTCGAACAGTGCGCGGTTTCCGGCGTCGGTCTGCAGGTAGGCCATGCCGTCGATACTTGCCGCGATTACGCGTGGCACGGGCAACCCCGCCTTGGCGAAATGGCGCGACAGCTCACGGAAAGCGCGGTTTTCGGCCCGGTCGGTGCCGACGGTGCCTATATAGTCGGGACGCCCCGCAGAGGAGAGGCGGCAATAGACGCGCGGCGACCCCGCGGCGGTTATGGTGGTGACGGTGTCGGGGGCGGAACCGAAACACGCCATATATAATTGTGAGAGCCGATCGGCGGCATTTGTGCATTGCATGGTGCAAAGCTACGAAAAATCGCGAAAAAATCCGTAAATTTGCATCACTCATCAAATACTTGTACACCGCATGGCAGAAAACAACCTGTTGAGCCGTCTCGACGGCATAGAGGGCCGTTTCCAGGAGGTCTCCATGCTGATCTCCGACCCGGCTGTCATTGCCGACATGAAACGCTATGTGCGTCTCAACAAGGAGTATCATGACCTCGAACAGCTCTGTGACCTTACGCGCCGCTATCGCCGCTCCCTCGATGACATCGCCGAGGGGCGCCAGCTGCTTGAGGAGGAGGCTGACCCCGAGATAAAGGCCATGGCCCGCGAGCAGACCGAGGCCGCGCAGGCGTCTCTGCCCGCTCTCGAACAGGAAATCAGACTGAAACTCATTCCCCCTGACCCCGAGGATGCCAAGAACGCCATCGTGGAGATCCGAGGCGGCACGGGTGGTGACGAGGCCGCCCTGTTTGCCGGTGATCTTTTCAAGATGTATCAGAAATATTGCGAGTCGCGCGGGTGGCAGGTGGCCGTCACAAGCTTTTCTGAAGGAGCCGTGGGCGGTTTCAAGGAGATTGTCTTCGCCGTGTCGGGCGACAGTGTCTACGGTACCCTCAAATATGAGAGCGGCGTGCATCGTGTTCAGCGCGTACCGGCCACCGAGACACAGGGGCGTGTGCACACGTCGGCCGCCACGGTGGCCGTGCTCCCCGAGGCCGAGGCGTTCGACGTAGAGATCAACGAGGGTGAGATCAAGTGGGAGACTTTCCGCTCGGGGGGCGCCGGAGGCCAGAACGTGAACAAGGTGGAGTCGGGTGTGCGTCTGCGCTACATGTGGCGTAACCCTGTCACCGGGCAGACCGACGAGATTCTCATCGAGTGTACCGAGACCCGCGACCAGCCCAAGAACAAGGAACGCGCCCTCTCGCGTCTGCGCTCATATATATATGACCGCGAGCATCAGAAATATGTCGACGACATAGCATCGCGCCGTAAGACACTTGTTTCGACCGGCGACCGTTCGGCCAAAATCCGAACCTATAACTTCCCGCAGGGGCGCGTGACCGACCACCGCATCAATTTCACCGCCTACAACCTGGCGGCTTTCCTCGGGGGCGACATCCAGCAGCTGCTTGATGCCCTCTCGGTGGCAGAGAACGCCGAAAAGCTCAAGGAGGCCGAGCTGTGACGCCGCCCCCACGCCATCACTAACGAAAACCGAACCATTAAAACCATACAGCATTGAACCGTCAGCAACTCATCGAACAGATTGCCGCAAAACGCACATTCCTGTGCGTGGGTCTTGATCCCGACCTCGACAAATTCCCTGCATGCGTCATGGAAAATGCCGAGGGCTCGGAATATAAGGCCCTGGTCGACTTCAACAAAGCCATTATCGACGCCACAGCACCCTATTGCGTGGCATACAAACCCAACTCGGCCTTCTACGAGGCCTACGGACTGGCCGGCCATCAGGCTCTGGCCGATACCGTGGCATACATCCGCAACAATTACCCGAACCACTTCATAATCGACGACGCCAAGCGCGGCGACATCGGCAATACCTCGACACGCTACGCCAAGGCTTGTTTCGAGACTCTGGGCGCGCATGCCGTCACGGTGGCTCCGTATATGGGCGCCGACTCGGTGAAACCGTTCCTCGGTTTCGATGGCAAATGGGTCGTACTGCTTGCCCTGACCTCGAATCCCGGTTCTGCCGACTTCCAGCTGATTCAGGACGCTGAAGGCACTCCGCTTTTCGAGCGCGTCATGCAGACCGCCCGCACATGGGCGGGTGCCGACCAACTGATGTTTGTGGTGGGTGCCACCCGCGGCCAGAAATTCGAAGATGTGCGCCGTGTTGCTCCCGACAACTTCCTGCTCGTTCCCGGCGTGGGCGCGCAAGGCGGTTCGCTCGAAGAGGTGTGCCGCTACGGCATGACCGATGACTGCGGGCTGCTGGTGAACTCGTCGCGCGGCATCATCTTCAAGTCGTCAGGTGATGACTTCGCCGAGGCCGCCGGAAACGCCGCCCGCGAGCTCGCCGCCGAAATGGATACCATGCTGGCCACTTATAGCAAAATTTAACGTGCCGCCGCGCCGTTTTTCGCGGAAAAGGGTTAAATTTGCACTCAGGAAACTTTACCGAAATCAAACTCAACAATATAGCTAATACAGCAATGAAAATCAACGATTACAACTTTGCCGGCAAGAAAGCCATCGTGCGTGTCGACTTCAATGTGCCCCTGGACGAGAACGGTGTAATCACCGACGATACCCGTATCCGCGGCGCTCTGCCCACCCTCAAGAAAATCCTTGACGACGGTGGTGCCCTCATCATCATGTCGCACATGGGCAAGCCCAAAGGCAAAGTGAATCCCAAACTGTCGCTCGGCCTTATCAAAGACGCTGTGGCCAAGGCTCTCGGCCATGACGTGAAATTCGCTCCCGACTGCGCCGACGCATCAGAGGCAGCCGCAAACCTCAAGCCGGGCGAAGTGCTCCTGCTTGAGAACCTCCGTTTCTATCCTGAGGAGGAGGGCAAGCCCGTGGGTATCGACAAGGCAGACCCGGCTTACGACGCCGCCAAGAAAGAGATGAAAGAGCGTCAGAAAGAGTTCGCCAAGAAACTCGCCTCTTACGCCGACGTATATGTGAACGACGCCTTCGGCACCGCTCATCGCAAACACGCCTCGACAGCTGTCATCGCCGACTACTTCGACGCCCAGGACAAGATGCTCGGCTACCTGATGGAGAAAGAGGTTGACGCCGTCGACAAAATCCTCTCTGACATCAAGCGTCCCTTCACCGCCATCATGGGTGGCTCGAAAGTGTCCACAAAAATCGGCATCATCGAGAACCTCATGGACAAGGTCGACAACCTCATCCTCTGCGGCGGCATGACATACACCTTCGCCAAGGCCCAGGGCGGCGAGGTCGGCAACTCGCTCTGCGAGCTTGACAAACTCGATCTGGCCCGCGAAATCATGGCAAAGGCCAAGGCCAAAGGTGTGAACCTCGTGCTCGGCACCGACTGCATCGCAGCCGATGACTTCAAGAACGACGCCAACACCCAGGTATGCTCGGTAATGGCTATTCCCGAAGGCTGGGAAGGTGTGGACGCAGGTCCCGAGACCCGCAAGGCTTTCGCCGATGTTATCAAGGATGCCAAGACCATCCTGTGGAATGGCCCTGCCGGCGTGTTCGAGTTTGACAACTTCGCAGCCGGTTCGCGCGCTATCGCCGAGGCTATCGTAGAGGCCACCAAGAACGGTGCCTTCTCGCTCGTCGGCGGCGGTGACTCTGTTGCCTGCGTCAACAAGTTCGGTCTCGCAGACCAGGTAAGCTACGTATCTACCGGCGGTGGTGCTCTGCTTGAGGCCATCGAGGGTAAGGTACTCCCCGGCATCGCTGCTGTAAAAGGCTGAATCCCGCTGAATATAGCAAATAATGTGTCAGACAGTATGAAACATCTGTCCTGACGTATCATCCATATCAATTCATTGTAGGGTCGCTACATGTGGCGACCGCCACCGAACAATACCGGCAAATCGCTGGTGCGTAACAGGGA
>USKE01000030.1 GCA_900555165.1 uncultured Porphyromonadaceae bacterium
GAGAGGTGCTTGAGGTCTTCGGCGGCGGTGCGTGCCTCCTCTGACGACGGATAACGCTCTATTACACGGCGGTACACAACCTTGGCCGTGGGGGTATCGCCGAGCGAGTTGTAGGTTATGGCCGCCATGAGCAGCCCCTGACGCCCGTGTTCGGTGCCGGGATAGGTCTCGGCGACCTCGGTGTAGCGGGCTATGGCCTCGTCGTGACGACCCAGAGCCTCAAGGGCGTGGCCCGTCTCAAGCATGGCGCGGGCTTTCAGCGGCGAGCGACTGTAGCGTTCCATCATCGCGTCAAGCAGGGCTATCTTCTCCTCGTGGTCGCGTTCCAGGCCCTTCATCATGGCCTGCTGGAAAGCGGGATAGTCGCCCGTCGAGGGTGACGCCTCGATGGCGCGGGCGTATGTCTTTGCGGCGCTGTCGAAGTCGTGCGAATAGTAGCGGCAGTCGCCCAGGCGGTTCAGGGCGTCGGCGCGCTGGTCGGCCTGCGACCCGGCGGCGGCATATTTCAGGTAATTGTTGAAATCAGTGGCGGCCGCGCCGTACTGTTTCATGGCGAAACGGGCATAGCCGAGGTCGTAATATGCCAGCGCGCGGTTCTGCCCCTGCGCATAACCCGATTTCAGATAGGTGTTCAGCGCCTGCACGGCGCCGATGTAGTCGCCGGTGCGGTACAGCGCCCCGCCCTGCCACAGACTTGCCTCGGCGGCAAGCGCGGCGTCATGGCGCCCCATCGAGGCGGCCTCGGCAAGATGTGCGGCCGCCTCACGGTCCTGACCCGACTGCAGCTGGCGCACGCCCCACTGGTAGAGCACCTGCTGGCGGGCGCCCTCAACCTTGTCGGTACGGCGCGTGGCGCGGTCGAGCGTGGCGAGTGCCGAGGCGTAGTTGCCGTCGGCCACATAGCCGCTCACCAGATAGTCGCGCACCTGCGGCACAAGCGACGATTCGGGATAGCGGGTGATGAAATCCTCGAACAGCGTTACCGTAGAGCCGAACGGCACACGGCCTCCGCGCAGACGCGACACGCCATAGTTGTAATAGGCCTGCTCGCGCGCGGCCTCGTCGAAGTCAAGCCGGCAGGCACGTTCAAGCGCCATCGTGGCGGCGTCATAGTTGCCCTGCGCCAGATATGCCTGGCCCACGAGCAGGTATGCGTTCTGCCCCAGTGAGTTGTTTTCGTTCACAACGGGGGTGAGCAGTTCCACGGCGCGGTCGTTGTCACCCTGCTGATAGGCGTCGAGACCCAGCAGATAGAGGGCCGACGGTTTCGGCGACTCGGTTTCGGCCACATAACGCTCAAGATACGGCAGCGCCGCGTCACGGTCGCCCGTGCGGTAAAGCGACTCGCCGGCGATGCGCTCGGTCTCGGCCTTGAACTCAGGTGCGAGGCCGGCGCGCCTGAGCAACTGCTTTGCCCGGGAGGCGGCTTTGGCGAAATCGCCCTCGGCGTAATCGATCTGCGCAAGATAATACGGTGCCATGTCGGCGGGTGCCTCTTTCGACCCTTCGAGCGGCGTGAGCAGCTGCCGCGCGCGTTTCAGGTCACCCTCGTCGTATGCGATCGTGGCCACATAGAATCTGGCGCCCGCGCCATAGACGGGGTCTGACGTCAGCGACTCGAAAGCCGTGAGGGCCGCACGCTCTTCGCCGCGCATAAGACGGCAATATGCCAGACGGTAGATGAGCGACGCGCGCTGTGTCGAGGTCAGCGCCTCGTCACGCACCTCAAGATATGCCGCAAGAGCCTCACCCCACCGGCACCGGTCGTAAAGGCAGTCGGCTATCCCCATGCGGGCACGCTCACAGAGTGCTGATGACGGATAGTCAGCCACAAAGCGGCGGAAAGCCTCCAGGCCGCGTTCGCCCGGCAGGTGCGCCAGTGCCCTTGCAAGCTGGAAACGCGCCGTTTCGGTATCGCGCGCGTCAAGGCAGCCCGATTCCAGCGCCTGTGTAAGCTGGTCTACGGCACCGTGCCAGTTGGCATCGTCGGCCATGAGCACGCCGCGCGCCAGATATCCGCGCGCCCCGGGCGTGTTGACGTCGGCACCGACCGGAACGGCCGACACCGCCTGCGATGCGCCGCGTGCGCCGGCGGCAGCTGCCCCGAGGCGAGGGCCAGCGCCCCCGCAAGTATTATCGCTTTTTTCATCAGTGTGCAATTTTTGCAAAGTTACGCAATCCCCGCCAAAAACCGGGCCGTTGCCTGCCAATAAATGAAAACGGCACCGAATATACGCGCACGGCCGAACAAATCCCGAAGGCCGGATGTTGATTCCTACAGACCCCCGATGTGGGCCTACAAAACATGACTGTCAACTAAATTCTTGAAATATGGATAAGAAAGCAATCAGGGGCACGCGCACCGAGCAGAATCTGCTCAAGGCGTTTGCCGGCGAGTCACAGGCCCGCGGACGTTACACGATCTTTGCCGAAGTGGCCCGCAACGAGGGGTACGAGCAGATCGCCGCAATATTCATGGAGACGGCCGAACAGGAGTTCGCCCACGCCAAACGTTTCTTCTCGATGCTCGACGAGGGGTTCCTTGAGATTACCGCTACCTACCCCGCCGGTCCCGTGGGCGATACCGCCCGCAACCTGGCCGAAGCCGCCGCCGGCGAACACGAAGAGTGGTCGGAGATGTACCTTGAGTTCGCCCGTGTGGCCCGCGAGGAGGGTTTCAACGCCATCGGCGCCCTCTTCGACGGCGTGGCCCGTGTGGAACAGCATCACGAGGCCCGCTACCGCGTGCTTCTGGAGCGCGTCAACACCGGTACCGTCTTCACCTCAGACAGTGACGATACCGAATGGCAGTGCCGCTACTGCGGTTACATCCACAAGGGGAAATCGGCCCCCAAAGCCTGCCCCGTCTGCCAGAAACCCCAGGGTTTCTTCCAGCGCAAAGAAGACAACTATTGACAAGAATTTGATTATTGGTTCCCGGTTGTAATAGGTGGCTTGGACATATTTACCAGGCACCAATAGAATTTGATAAGAATATTGATAAGAAACCGGTCAAAATTTGATTGATTTTGACCGGTTTCTTACAGATTCAGGCAATCTCTCAGGGAATCATTTCACCAGAATCTTGCGAACGGTGCCATCCGTGTAACGGACAATATTGAATCCGCGTACAGCCTCGTCGTGACGTACACCCCTGAGATCATAATAGCCTTCCACGGCGACATCCGCAACCTCCTCGCCGCCAATCTCATCAATGAACGATAGGTTGACTTTGGTACGGAACGTGCGTTCTTCACCGTATGTGGTCTCGTTGGGCGTCGTGGCAAATGAGCGGAACGCGTACTCTGTGTCAGGCCGCAGTTCCGGCAGTGTGGCTGTCATGACTTGCCCGTTGGCGAGGACGGTGCTGTAGCTTTCGTTGGCCAGCGCGCGCAATTTCGGTGCGCCGGAGCTTTCCGGAGAAACTACCCAGTATTCAAACCCCTGGCTCAAAATGACGTCGGTTCCGGCTAGGACATAACCTTTAACGTCAGCCGAGTTCGTTTCGACTGTCACGGTCTCAAATGTGCGTACCGTAGGCACGAAGTAACTGAAATCAGAGGGATCGAAACCAATCCACTCGCCATACCACTGCTTGCTCCCGTCGTAGGTCTCATAGAATGCCCTTACCTTATAGTAGACTGAGGCATCGAGATTTTCAATACGGCCTTCCATTGAGCCGTCGATGGGGATGATATACGCACGTTTGCTCGGAATCTCCTCGGGGGCATCGATTTTGCGCCATTCGAGTCCGGCGTGCGTTTCTTTCTCGCTGAGGTTGCTCTCGGCACCCACAATGGCCGCAGAACTGCTTACGACTTTCGGGGCGACGGTGGTCAGTTCAAGAGGCCCGGCGGTCTTGATTGTGAAAGCCTTTGTCTCAAGACTCATGTCGGCCAGTTTCACACAGTACGAGGCCTTGTATTCGGTTGCGGGAGCAAGACCTGTGAGGGAGATTTCCTTGCCGGGATATTTCGAGCCATTGAAACTGATATACTCTTCTTCGAGCACATCGCCTTCATCCCCCTCGAAATTATAAGATCCGACGCCTTCAAACGTAGTGACATCGCATGCCGTCTGCTTGAAAGAGGGACTGAGTCCTTTGGTCTTGAATGCACGGTCGCCAAGATGTTTGTCGCCGAAATAGAGACCGGCCGTGTATTCCGTTTTCGGACGGAGACCCTCGACCGTGAAATTGTAACGGCCGCGGAACTCATCGGCCGACTCGTCCTGAACCGTAAGTGTCTGGTTGGTCTGACGGATGACGACCGTAAGGGTACTCTTGTCAAAAGAGTCATCGGCTTTACTCACCAAAGTCAGTGGCGCATTTCTTCTGCGGGTACGGGAGGTTTCCAGGCCATAGTAAAAATCATTCGGAGAATAGTAGAGGCTCAACGCCTGAACCTTGACGTTGAGCGGTGTGTCGCGTTCGGAGGTTGAAAAGCTCATATAGCGGTCACCGTATTCTGAGACTTCGTATGAGCACTTCCCGTCGCTGTCAGATGAATGGGTGATGTCAATGACATAAGGATTCGGGGCGTGCTCTGCAAATGGCACCGCGTATGATTGGAAATCCCATCTGAACACATTCAGGACGGGCTGCACAGCAGTGTTCCTGTCGAGCAGCAGGAATTGGCTGTCGGCATTGGTGCCGTGATTCGAGGAATTGGTTGCTCCGTGATATTCGGGATAGGGCCTGAATGTCTTCTGAATATGCTGGTTTTTAGACTCGAGCTCGACATTTTCGGAAAGGATCACCAGATTGTCAAGGTTCGTGTCCTCGAACGGATATTCAAGAGTCACAGTCATAGACGGGGGCAGTGTAAGTGCAGACTCTACCTCTGTCGTCGTGGATGGCAACCGTACATTCTTCAGACTGCTGCAATCCTTGAAAGCATTGCCCCTTATGTTGGCCAGCCCTTCGGGCAGGTCGAGGTCTGTCACAGGAACATTGCTGAACGAGCAGATGATTTCCCTGAGGTTTCCGGCCTGAGGAAATATGATTTCCGTAAGGTTGGGATTGTCGCAGAAAGCATAGGATACACGGTAATAAGTCTTGCCGCTAAGTCCCCTTTTGAGATGATAGCCAATTTTCTCAAGATGCACGGCTTGCGACAGGTCTACTTTACGGAGATTCGGCATCTCGCAAAAGTGATGGCCTGCCCAGTTGGCGCTCCAGATATTCTCATCGAGGTTATCAATGGAGGCGCCTATCCTGACGACAGTATACTCTTTACCGTCCGATTCACGGACTACAACGTCGGGGACAACGAGGGTTTCCATTTCAGGGTCGTCGCACCCGGTCAGAGCAACACGTTGGCCATACAGCTCCGTCGCGTAGCGCAGACCGTCGACGGTGAAGGATTCCGACTTGTTTGAGGCACTGGCGACAACGGGCAGGAAACACCCCAGAAGAACGAGCGCGACGAGCCGGACAAAATGTGATTTTTCAGTCATAAGGGACTATGATTGGTGCAGACCTCTCCTCCGGGTCCGCGTAATAATAAAATAAAGCGTGAGGATCTGTATCTGTCAATCATTCAGCCTCGCAAGACCCCGGCATGGAACTTATCGATGCCGGCAAGTCTCAACTGACCGGAAAAGAACGCAAACAACGCTTCTTCAAAAGTCAGAAACAGTCGCTCCGTATGGAGCGGAAAACTGTAAGACAGGCAAATTTACTAAAAAATTTTTGAACAGTTACTTATCACTTTATTTTAATTATCACTTTAATTGGTGTTTCCTTACGCAGGGGTTTCCTTACGCAGCTGCCTGACGCGGCCAAGTGAACAAACTGACGGCGGGGGTTGTATTCTCTTTAGACGTTTCAATTATATATGTCATGGGAATGTTTTCAATACTTGCGGCGATAGCTCCGGTGGCGCAGGCGGCAGCCAAGACTGCGCCTGACCACCCGATAGATGTCACGCGGTTCATCGGCGACAGCACCGGCGCCTCGTATGCCATAGCACAGTGGATCATGGGGATTGTGTACCATGTGGCCGATTTCTTCGGGCTGGAACACAACCAGACAGTGGTGACCATACTCTACGCCGCCGTGGTGCTCGGCGTGGCGCTTGTGGTGGGCTGGGTAGCCCAGTGGGTGATTTTCCGCATTGTCAGGATAATAGCGCGCCGGTGGGGCACCGAGGTCTACAACACGCTCACAAGCGTGAAGTTCTTTCACAAGGTGTGCCGCATGATTCCGCCCCTGGTGTTCCTGATACTGATACAGTTCACTCTGTCGAACCACGACAGCCTTTCGGGCACGCTGACCAAACTTACACTTATTTATCTGGTGTTCGTGACAGCTGTGGCGTTCTCGGCGCTTATAGTGGCCGTGTGGATTCATATCGACCACAAGGAGAACAAACGCAAGCTGCCGCTCAAAGGTCTGGCACAGCTTGCCAAGGGTATAGTGTGGATAATCGCGCTGATAATCATTGTGGCCATACTGCTCGACAAGTCGCCGGGCTCGCTGCTGGCGGGACTGGGCGCCTTCGCTGCGGTGCTGATGCTGATTTTCAAGGACAGCATTCTCGGTCTGGTAGCGGGAGTACAGCTCTCAGAGAACGACTCGCTCCATGTAGGCGACTGGATCAAGGTCAACGGCACCGATGCCAACGGTACCGTACAGGAGGTTACGCTGACCTCGGTGAAGGTGCTGAACTGGGACAAGACCACCACCACGCTCCCACCTTACAGCCTTGTCAGCGGGAGTTTCACCAACTACCGCTCGATGCAGCAGAGCATGACCCGACGCATCTGCCGGTCGTTCATGATCGACGCCGACAGCATACTCCCCGCCACACCCGCTATGATAGCCGACATAAAGGAGAAACTCCCCTTGATGGCCGACTGGATTGACAAGAAGATAGCCCAGCGCGACGCCGGACGCGTTGCCGACGTAGACAACCCCGACGGACTGGTGAACGGCACCATCGACACCAACTTAGGCATGCTCAGGGCCTACATGAAACTGTGGCTCGACGCCTCGCCGCTTGTGGCGCATGACAGCGACTGTTTCGTGACCTCGCTGGCGCAGACCTCTACCGGCATACCGTTCCAGATCTACTGTTTCACGGCCACATCGAAATGGTTCCCCTACGAGGCTATACAGGACACCATCTTCGAGCACCTGGCCACGGTGCTGGCCACTTTCCAGCTCTATGCGTTCGAGAACCCCTCGGGCCGCGACACCATTGTCGACGGTTACCTCAGCCCCGGGGGCGACATCGACGATGTGTTCGGCATCCCCTACCCCTTCTTCCAGAGTCCCGACGCCCCCAACTCGCCAGCCTCGACCCGCGTGGCACCGAAACGCATCCTGGCCAACGCCGCCTCCCCCTACCGCGCCACCGCACCCGCCACAGACCAGAAATCCACGCCCTCTTCTTCTCAGGCATAAGGCCTGAATGCATCAGGGTTTGGGGATGGCCAGTATGTAGTCGTCGAATTCGGCCTTGGGCACGCGGGCGTGCGACTTGACGCGTGTCTTGTAGACATAGACGGTGTTGACCGAGATGTTGAAATATTTGGCCACCTCCACGGGATTGCTGATGCCCAGACGCAGAAGGGCGAAGATGCGCACTTCGGTCGAGAGGCGCCCGTCGCTCTCGAAACCGATGCGGTGCTCTTCGTCAAAGAGCTTGTTGAACTCGTCAAGGAAGTTGGGGAAGAGCTTGAGGAACGCGCTGTCGAAGGCCGAATACATGCGCTGACGCTCCTGCTTTATGTTGATACTGTTGAGTATGCGCCCCAGCTCGTCGTATTTCCCGGTCTTGAGACGGCTCACGGCCTTGGAGCATTTGGTCTCGACCTCCTCTACGAAATCGGTGTTGCCGTAGAGCGACTGCATGATGTACTGGTCTTTGATCTCGGTGGTCTCGTGCAGCTCGTTGTTGAGACGCTTGAGGGTGGCGTTGTTCTGTTCGAGTTCGGTGTTCTTGCGGTTTATCTCGGCGTGGGCGGCCGCCAGCACGGCGTTGCGGCGTTTCAGTTTCAGCGACAGCACTATGGCCACGGCCATGAGCAGACACACCAGCACAACTATTATCACGAGCGCCCAGCGCTGGCTGTTAATCCAGTTGTAGCGTGCCATCTCGATCTTGGGGAGCACCTGGTTTATCTCGATCTTGCGCAGGCGCGAGTTGAAGGCGGTGGCGTCGTCGAGCGCAAGGTGTATGTAACGGTTGGCACGCTCGATTTCACCGCGGTCAAGCATCATGTTGGCCAGATCCTTGGCGGCGGTGGTCTCGCGGGTGTTGCCGCGCAGGTCGTGCAGGGCCGAGAGGGCGTAATAATATACGGCGGCATCGCGGTCGCCGAGGTTTATCATGGCCATGGCGAGCACCGAATAGTTCACGGCGCGCTGATGGTCGTCGAGGCCGGGACGGGCGGCGAACTGGCGGCGGGTGTCGGCGGCAAGCTGCGGCAGATATTTATAGACCTGCTCGCGCTCGAGCAACGCCACGTCGCGGGCATAGCTGCCGCGCGGACTGAGGGCCACGATGCTGTCGTAGGCGGTGGTGCGCCGGGCGGCGTACTGCACGCCGAGTTTCGAGTCACGCGCCACATACGACTCGAGATTCTGGCACATGCGCGCCTGCATCTCGTAATATTCCACGCGTTTTTCGGTGCTAAGGGCACGGGCGTCGATCTCGGAGTCAATCTCGGCGGCCTCCTTGAAGAGCCCTACCGTGAGATATGAGTCGAGCAACGCCATGCGCGAGGCCGCGCGCTGTGCCGGGGTGCCGGCGCGGTCGGCGAGTTCTATCATGCGCGAGGCATACACTATGGCCGAATCGTTCTGGTAAAGCCGGTATTCGTCATAAAGGTTCTGCGTAAGCGCCATGCGCGTGGCATCGTGGTCGGCTGAAACGAGTTCGCCACGCAGACGCGCTATGCGTTCCTCTTTGCGGGCATGGCTGGCCGGCATCTGCTCTATCTCTCGGTCAAGTGCCGTGAGCGCCGAGTCGACCTGCTCGCGGGTCACCAGCGATGACGCGGCGCCCGACACGGTGCACAACGCCACCGTCACCGCCAGCACAAACAGGCGGAACTGTGCCAAAACAGATCCTGGAATTTCAGTAAGGTGGAATTTCACGAAATCATCTAAGGTTATCAATCGGTCGGATATCGGGAGACATGCATCTGCCATCGTAGCTGTCGGCAAATGTAATGATTTTTTGCAATATGTTCCAAATTACTTTTCTTTTTCACCGGCAGGCTGCATGCCGTCGGGGCAAAACGAAAACGGGACGTCAGTCTCGACGGCCCGTTTCTTAAGGGATAATGATGTATCTTTTAAATTACTTTGCTCTTGTGTACTATATTGCTGACTTGTCTTTTCAAGGCACACTTGACAGATTTAAGTGTCGTGTACGTTTTGAAAATCGTGGAAAGCGGCACCGGAGGTGCCCTGTCGGGTTCCACGTTGCAAAGGTAAAGCGCCGATGTTACGTCATGGTTACATTCATCACACATTTTGCACACAAAAATCAATTTAACGTTTATTAACCCGATTGGGCGGTTTTTCAATATCTTTTATCACGCTTTTTGTCGACTTGCCGCCACAAAACTTTGTTTCGACACAGTTTTATGCTTAAATTTGCAGGTGTCGGCAATAGGGCCGGCATCATCACATTTTTTGCTTTTTAATAACTTCTCGATATATTACCGGATGAAACGTAATCTTTATTTCGCAATGGCCGCCGCCGGCGCGATTGCCCTCACAGGCTGCAGCAAGAAACTCGGCCAGTTTCAGGCCGACTATTTTTCGGTCAATCCCAATCCGCTCGAGGTTGTGGGCGACCGCGTACCCGCCACAGTGACGGCACGTATCCCCCAGAAATTCTTTGTAAAGAACGCCACCGTGACGGTGACCCCCTACCTCTGCTACGAGGGGAAAGAGACCGCATCGCAGCCCTATTCGTTCCAGGGCGAGAAGGTGCGCGGCAACGACCCCGTGGTAAGCTATGACAACGGCGGTACCGTAACGATACCTGTAATGTATCAGTACGACCCCGAGATGATGCGCTCGGAGCTGCAGCTCGCCTTCGACGTGGTGCAGGGGGGCAAGCAGTATGTGCTGCCGCGCGTGGCCGTGGCAAAGGGTGTGGTGGCAACTGCCGCACTGGCCGACGCCTCGACCGTGAACCCGGCGCTGGCGCCCGACAAGTTCCAGCGTGTCATAAACGAGAAATACAACGCCGACATCCACTTCCTGATCAACCAGTCAAACATCCGTAACGGCCAGCTCACCACGGCCGAGATGATTGACCTCAACCGCCAGATAAAGAACGCCGCAGGCGACTCGGCACGCCAGATCGAGGAGATCAACATCTCGTCATATGCATCGCCCGAGGGTTCGCTCGACCTCAACACCCGCCTGGCCGAGAACCGCGAGAAGAATACTTCGGCCTACCTGAAGAACAAGCTGAAGAAAGACAACATCACCGAGTTCGGCGAGCTTACCGCCAACTTCACCCCCGAGGACTGGGAGGGTTTCCAGAAACTCGTGCAGGCATCGAACATCCAGGACAAGGAGCTGATCCTCAGCGTGCTCTCGATGTACAAAGACCCCGAACAGCGTGAGAAGGAGATCCGCAACCTGTCGTCGATCTTCGACCAGCTCGCCGACCAGATTCTGCCCCAGCTGCGCAAGAGCCGCATCACGGCCTCGATTAACGTAATCGGCAAGAGCGATGACGAGATTCTGCGTCTGGCCGACGCCAACCCCTCGGCTCTCTCGGCCGACGAGCTGCTGTACGCCGCCACGCTCGTTGACTCGAACGCCGACCGTCTGAAAATCTACAACGCCGCCGCACAGAAGTACCCCGAAGACTACCGCACGTTCAACGACCTGGGTCTGGCACAGTACCGCGCCGGTGACTACGACGCGGCCAAAGAGAGTTTCAACCGCGCCGCCCGCCTCAACCCAGGCGCCGCTGAACCGCAGATGAACCTCGGCCTGATCTCGCTGATGAACAAAGACTACCGCGCAGCCAACCAGAAGTTCGGCGCCGCCGCAGGTGTGGCCGAGCTCAATGACGCCCTGGGCACATACTTCCTGATGACCGGCGACAACGCCGCCGCCGTAAAGGCCTTCGGCAACGCCAAGACCAACAACGCCGCACTGTCGCAGATTCTCAGCAAAGACTACAGCAAGGCCAAATCGACCCTGGCAGGCGTGACCAACCCCGACGCCATGACATACTACCTGACCGCAATCCTCGGTGCCCGTACCAACAACGACACCATGGTGAACAACAACCTGCGTCAGGCTGTGAAACTCGACCGCTCGCTGGCCGCAAAAGCCGCCAAAGACCTCGAGTTCCAGAACTTCAACCTCTCGGCTATCCTCTGACAACCGAAAACCACAACCCATAACCTGAGCGGTGTGCCGGCAGATGTCCGGCACACCGCTTGTTTAACCCCACTCTATGGCAACCAAAAGACGGCCCCGACGCAAAACTTCCGCTCCGCGCACGCGCATCCGGCTCACCGGATGGATGCTCGCCCTGTGTGTCATTGCCTTCGTGGCATACCTGGTGAGCACGGCCAGAAATCCCGCGCCACGGCCGGCCGATACCACCCCGGCCGAGGCGCTCGAACAGGTCAATACCCCGGCCTCACTGCCCCAGCAGATGATACGCTACCGCGGGTTTACCGTAAACTTCAACCCGGAAACGCACCAACCGAACTACGTGGTGTGGGAACTGCTTGCCGACGAGGCCACAGGCTCCGAGCCGCGCAACGACCAGTTTGCCAACGACCCCGACATCGCCGCATCGGCCTATCCGCAAGACTACCGCTACACCGGCTATGACCGCGGACACATGGCACCCGCAGGCGACATGAAATGGGATGCCGAGGCCATGCGCCAGTCGTTCCTGATGACAAACATCTGCCCGCAGGCCACGGAACTCAACCGCGGGGCCTAGAAGAAACTCGAAGAGAAGTGCCGCCTTAAGGCGCAGGCCGACAGCGCCCTGATTATCGTCTGCGGACCGGTGTTCGACAATCCCGACCGCCCCTCGATGCGGCTCGGCAACACCGGCGTAGCGGTGCCCGACAGGTTCTTCAAGGTTGTCCTCTCACCCTACACCGACCCTCCCCAGGCCATCGGTTTCATCATGCCCAACGGCCCCGTGCCCGGCGGCATGCAGGCAGCCGCCGCTTCAGTCGATTCCGTCGCAACCCCGGGGTGGATA
>USKE01000031.1 GCA_900555165.1 uncultured Porphyromonadaceae bacterium
GGCGCCCCGAGGGCATCGAGTCCATGTCGTCGTCATCCTCCTCGTCCTCGGAATATCCGGCGCCGGCCTTGGGCTCCCCCTTCACGTTCGAGAGCAGGCCAAGCAGCGACGCATAGTCTATGCCGGCCTGGCGGAACGGCACTATGAATTTCATGCGCTGGATTTCGGGGTTGTGCAGTATCGCCAGCAGAAGGTGCTCGGTGTCGACCACCTCGCTGCGCAGCATTCGGGCCTCGAGCACCGAGAGCTTTACCAGGCGGTTGCTGAGATCGCTCACCGAGACCTCGGCCTGCACCGGGCCGGTCGAGTCATAGAGGGCGTCGTCGAGCTGCTGGCGCAACTGGTACACCGAGACGTTGCGCGAAACCTTCTCAAGCAGAGAGAAAACACGCGAACCGGTGTCGCCCAGGAGTGCCAGAAACAGGTGCTCGGGGGTGATTGTCGAGTTGTTGTGGCGAATAGCCTCCTGACGGCTCTTCTCCAGAACGGCTTTCAGTTCGTTTGAAAAGTTTATTTCCATTCTTTACCTTTCTTCTTCCTGTTTTTAGTATAACAACCGTAGGCCGGAAATGTCAACAAATGTTTAAATCTATAAAACCTGTAGATATTCAGATCGGTGTGTGTGGTCATGTACCCGTCGGAGTATCGTTGACATTGCCGGTAAGGATGTTGTATGACTTCTGACTGTAGGGACATCGCTTTGCGATGTCGGGCCGATAATCAATCATATGACTTAACATGCCAAAGGCATGTCCCTACAATTCAAAGAGTTCCTAAGCGCCTTCCCCTACAATCGGCAGGGATCAGTCGCACCGTTGGTTGTTATGCCTTTATATAACGGCAAAACCCGTGCCAAACTTGTGTCGCCGGTTGCAAAAATCCGTTAATCTTGCCCGGCAACTCCCCCAAAGTTACGCTTTTTCCCACTCCTCGCCAAATCTCCTATGAATATACTTGTAACTGATTGTAATATGAAGTAAATTTGTTCAATTTAAGAGGCCGGTGTGCCACAGCCTGTAATAAGCAATATTATACCTTATATCGCCGTTATTTTTTTACAGCCCCTAAAATCACCTCAGAGGCATTATATTCAGAACTGACTTTTTGTAATGAATAAAACAACGCTTTTGTTATTGTTGCTGTTCTCGACTCTCTGCGCAGTGGCTCGTCAGCCCGAAAAAGGGTATAGAGGCTTTGTCGATTGCAGTATGACTCTCAATCTCGATATTTCCATTTACGGAGGTTCTACCAATTCTTATGTGTGGCTCGGGGGAAATACTACCCATGGCTATCAGTTCAATCCGCATCTTTTCGTAGGTGGCGGTATCGGTTTTGAACCGGTGCTTTCTAAAGATAACGGTAACAGACCCAAGCGAATTTTACCTGTTTACGGTGATATTCGCACCGACCTTAAGTTCGGAAAGTTCACTCCGTTCGCAGATATGAAATTAGGTATGAATTTCACCCGGGGCGCGGGGCTGTATTTCTCTCCGACCATAGGCTACCGTTTCAACTGGGGGCGACGCACAGCAATCAACTTCGCTATGGGAGCTGCTTTTTTCGGCATCCGGATGGACGACTATAAAGAGGTATGGAGCCCGGACGGCGGCATCTCGGGATTTGAGGTAAGCGGCAGCCATCACGGAACAGAAATCAGACCCACCATTCGCCTGGGCATAGAGTTCTGATTTCTAACAGGCAGTCTGTTTAGCACGATGATTGGCAGCCCCTACTGTGGTGGCGGAAGAAAAAAATCTAAAAAAATTTTTTTCGTGATAAAAAAAGAGTAATTTTGTGCCAACCAAAAAACCATTCGGTGGCACACTAGCCACTGACTAATTTCATAATTGTTAGTTTTTTTGGTTATTTAAGTGATGCTTTCGGGAGGAAGCATCACTTTATGATTTAGAAACATTGCGTATTTTTTATCATAAAGTAGGCAGGACTTGCGATGAACTTAACATCGTTCCCAAAGGCCGGAAATTGTCGGCGCGAAGTCGAGGATGCGGATGAAAAAGGGGGCGGAAATTGCGGGATATTCAGGGAAAATGCGTATCTTTGTAGGAAATTTGGGCCTTGAGGAAAGGCCTCTCACAGAGTGCCTGAGGGCGCCTGTGAAACGGTGTGCTACAGTGCTGTCAGCTATGGCAGAAACGTCGGCCCCGGAAAGGTACAAGTAAAATTCTCAACATTTCAACATGCTGGAAGAAGACCGCATTATAAAGATCAATATCGAAAACGAGATGAAATCGGCCTACATCGACTACTCGATGTCGGTGATTGTGTCTCGTGCTCTCCCCGATGTGCGCGACGGACTCAAGCCCGTTCACCGTCGTGTGCTCTATGGTATGAACGAGATGGGCAACACCTCTGACAAGGCCCACAAGAAAGCCGCCAACGCCGTGGGTGAGGTGATGGGTAAGTATCACCCGCACGGCGACTCGTCGATTTACGGCACCATCGTGCGCATGGCCCAGTGGTGGGCGATGCGCGAATGTCTGGTCGACGGCCACGGCAACTTCGGCTCGATTGACGGCGACGGCCCCGCGGCCATGCGTTACACCGAGGTACGCCTGAAGAAAATCGGCGAGGAGATGCTCCGCGACATCGACTCAGATACAGTCGATTTCCAGCCCACATACGACAACGCCCGCCAGGAGCCGGTGGTTCTGCCCACCCGCATCCCCAACCTGCTGGTCAACGGTGCCTCGGGTATCGCCGTGGGTATGGCCACCAATATGCCCACCCACAACCTGGCCGAGTCGATAAACGCCTGTATCGCACTGATCGACAACCCCGACATCACCATCCCCGAGCTGATGCACTATCTGCCCGCACCCGATTTCCCCACCGGCGGCACCATCTACGGCTACGCCGGGGTGAAGGAGGCTTACGAGACCGGCCGCGGCCGTGTGGTTATCCGTGCCCGTGCCGAAATCGAGCAGGAAAAAGAGCATGAGGTGATTATCGTGCGCGAGATTCCTTACGGCGTCAACAAGGCCGAACTCATTAAATATATCGCCGAACTCGTCAACGAGAAGAAACTCGACGGCATCGCCGACCTCAACGACGAGTCTGACGCCCGCGAGGGGATGCGCATCGTGATCAAGCTGCGCCAGGACGCCAACGCCAACGTGGTGCTCAACAAGCTCTACAAGATGACCCCGATGCAGTCGGCGTTCTCGGTGAACAATGTGGCGCTGGTAAACGGCCGTCCGCGTCTGCTCAACCTCAAGGATATAGTCAAGGCGTTCGTCGACCACCGTCACGACGTGGTCATACGCCGCACGCAGTTCGAGCTTAAGAAAGCCCAGGAGCGCGCCCACATCCTCGAGGGTCTGATCATTGCTTCAGACAACATCGACGAGGTGATCAACATAATCCGCCACGCCCCCTCTACCGAGGCCGCGCGCCAGACCCTTTCAGAGCGTTTCAACCTCAGCGAGGCGCAGACGAAGGCTATCGTGGAGATGCGTCTCGGCCAGCTCACCGGACTGGAGCAGGACAAGCTCCATGCACAGTACGAGGAGCTTGAGCGTCAGATCGAGCGCCTTGAGCAGATTCTCAACGACCCCGCCGTGTGCCGCGCGCTCATGAAAGATGAGCTGATCGAGATCCGCGAGAAGTATCCCGACGCACGCCGCACCGACATTGACTATACAGCCGGCGAGTTCAACGCCGAGGATTTCTATGCCGACGACGAGATGATTATCACCATCTCGCACATGGGCTATATCAAGCGCACCCCGCTCACCGAATTCCGCGCGCAGAACCGCGGCGGCGTGGGTTCGCGCGGCTCGAACACCCGCGAGGAGGACTTCATCGAGTACATCTATCCGGCCTCGATGCACAACAACATCCTCTTCTTCACTCAGAGCGGCATGGTCTACAAGATGAAGGTCTACGAGATTCCCGAGGGCGCCAAGAACACCAAGGGTCGCGCCATACAGAACCTGCTCAACATCGAGCAGGGCGATTCGGTGACCGCCTTCATCCGTTGCAAGAATCTCGACGACAGTGAGTTCACATCGACCCATAACCTGGTGTTCGCAACACGCCGCGGCGTAATCAAGAAGACCTCGCTCGCCGAATATGCCCGCGTGAACATCAAGGGCAAGAAAGCCATAAAGATAATTGACGGCGACCAGGTGATCGGCGTTGAGCTCACCGACGGCAACGCCGAGATTCTCATGGCCAACCGCGAGGGTCGCGCCATCCGTTTCAACGAGCAGACAGTGCGCCAGATGGGCCGCGTGGCCACGGGCGTGCGCGGCATGACGCTCTCGGGTCCCGACGACTATGTGGTGGGCATGATTGCCATGAACCCCGACGACGGGCATAATGTTATGGTATTGTCAGAAAACGGATTCGGCAAACGTTCGCTGCTCGACGCCTACCGCATCACCAACCGCGGCGGCAAGGGCGTGAAGACCATGAACATCACCGACAAGACCGGGCGCCTCGTGGCCATCAAGAGCGTTACCGACGAGAACGACCTCGTGATCATCAACCGCTCGGGCATCACACTGCGTGTGCGTGTGGCCGACATCTCGGTGCTTGGCCGTGCCACCCAGGGCGTGCGCATAATCAACCTCACCAAGCGTGGTGACGAGATCGCATCGGTATGCTGCGTGGCCACCGACCCCGATGAGGAGGCCGTCGAGGCGATCGAGAACCCCGAGGAACTCCCCGCCGACAACACGCTCGACATCCCCGAGACCGACGAGCCCGTGGATGACATGCCTGTTGACGACGAGCCTGTTGAAGAATAAGAACACCCTCTTCCTCCCGGTCATTTCCGGGGGGAAGAGGGTCAAAACAGAAATCAATTTCAAATAACCAATAACCCAAACAATTCCCGCAAATGGCTATGAAAAAAACTCTCATCGTCGGCGCCGCACTTCTTGCCGCCGGCACAGCCATGGCCCAGACTGCGCTCGTAAAGGAAGTCGAGCGCGAGATGAAAGGCAATCCTGACGCCTATCCCGCCGCCATCGAGAAACTGAAACCTGCGTTCACCAACGAGGAGACCGCCAAAGACGCCAAGACCTACAAGGTCGCCGCCGACGGTGCCGTGAATTACTTCAGTGCCGGTGACGTGCTCATCAGCGCCGGCAAGGAGGATGTCAACAAGAAAGCCGTGGGCCGCGCCCTGCTTGACGCATATAAATATGCCGACATGATTCTTGCCAACGATACCGTTGTCGACGCAAAAGGCAAAGTCAAGACCAAATACTCTAAAGACGCCCTCAAGCTCAAGGCAGCCAATTTCACCAACCTGATCAACGCCGGCAACTATATGAGCGGCGCCCAGGATCCTGAAGGCGCCGCCGAGGCGTGGACATACGTCGTGGAGAACCGCGAGAACCCGCTGTATGCCGAAATCGCCAAGACACTCGCGCCCGACCTCTGGGGCGAGCTCTATTTCTTCATCGGCATCTCAGACTCGCAGATTGGCAAACACAAAGAGTCATACGAGAACTTCCGTAAGGCTTACGCCAACGGATATGACAAGAAAGAGGCTTACGACTACGCCATCTCAGAGGCTTACCAGATCGACGACAAAGAGGGTATGGCCGAGGTGGCCGCCGAGGCTTATCCCAAATACGGTGCCGAGGATTCAAGCTATATCGGCCGTATCATCAACAACTACATCGACAAGAAACAGTTCGCCGAGGCCTCGAAACTCCTCGACGACTTCATCGCCAAAGAACCCACCAACTCGCAGCTCTACTACGTGAAAGGCATTCTGGCCGACGCCCAGGGCGACAAGGACAATGTGATGCCCAACTACCTCAAGGCTGTCGAGCTTGATCCCGACAACGCCGCCGCACTCTTCCAGATCGGTTATCAGCTCGCCCTGCAGGCCGAGGCCATCGACCAGGCCGAAGGGGGTGGTCTCTCCAACGAGCAGTACGCGGCTCTGCGCAACGAGAAGATTAACCCGCTCTACCGCCAGGCCGCCGAGAAACTCGAGAAGGCTTACCAGCTCAACAACGAGCTTGACGATGCCCGCCGTCTGCTGCGCACCATCTACTACCAGCTCAACGACGAAGAGAACCTCCAGCGCGTATCGAACATGTAATATCCCGCACATCCTCAATACAACGGGCCGCATCCTCCCTCGGGAAGATACGGCCCGTATGTATATATAGGCTTTGCGGTGATGCCGTGGAGTGAAACGCTCTCAGCCGATCATCGTGGCTATGTCATGTTCGACAGTGGAGACGGTGCCGATGTTGAAGTTTTCCTGCAGCACCTTGAGTATGTCGGGGGTGAAGAAGGCCGGCAGAGTGGGGCCGGTATGGATGTTCTTCACGCCGAGCGCCAGCAGTGCCAGCAGTACAATCACGGCCTTCTGCTCGTACCACGCGATGTTGTAGACAATCGGCAGGTCGTTCACGTCCTTAAGCCCCAGTGCGTCGCGCAGTGCGAGCGCAATCCTGACAAGCGAGTATGAATCGTTGCACTGGCCTGCGTCAAGCACACGGGGCACACCCTCGATGTCGCCGAGTTGCAGTTTGTTGTAGCGGTACTTGGCGCATCCGGCCGTCAGGATTACGCAGTCGTGGGGGAGAGCCTCGGCGAACTTCGTGTAATAGTCGCGTGAGGGGAAACGGCCGTCGCATCCGGCCATGACCACGAACTTGCGTATTTTGCCGCGCTTGATAAGGTCGATGATCTTCGGGGCGAGTTCCAGCACCTGATGGTGCGCGAATCCGCCGATGATCTCGCCATGTTCGATGGCCGTGGGGGGCGGACATTCCTGCGCGCGTGCAATGAGTTCCGAGAAATCTTTCGGTTTGCCGTCGTGCCCCTCGGGTATATGGTGTGTGCCCGGCATGCCGACTACACCTGTGGTGTAGACGCGGTCAAGATACGTGCAGTTCTTGCGCGGGGGAACTATGCAGTTCGAGGTGAACAGGAACACGCCGTTGAATTTCTCGAACTCGTCGGTCTGTTTCCACCAGGCGTTGCCGTAGTTTCCGGCGAAATGCGGATATTTCTTGAAGGCCGGATAATATTGCCCCGGGAGCATCTCAGAATGGGTGTAGACGTCCACGCCCTTGCCGGCAGTCTGTTCGAGCAGTTCCTCAAGATCCTTGAGGTCATGTCCGCTGATGAGTATGCCCGGTTTATCGCGCACGCCGATGTCGACCCTGGTGATTTCGGGGTTGCCGTAGGTGCCGGTGTTGGCGCTGTCGAGCAGGGCCATAACCTTGACACCACCTTCGCCGACATTGAGCACGAGCGACAGCAGTTCCCCGACACCGATATCGGGCCGTGCCGTCTCGGCCATCGCGTTCTCGATCACAGCGTACACATCCTCGTCTTCATACCCCAGGTTGGCGGCGTGACGCGCGTATGCGGCCATACCCTTGCAACCGTAGATCACGAGCTGTTTGAGTCCGCGTATGTCGGCGTCAGGTTCGGCGAGCACACCTGTGAAGGGGCGGCATTCCTCGGCCTCGTCGGGTCTGCCGAAAAATTCTACCTGCGGCAGGTCAGGGAGCGCCACCCCCTGTTTTTTGGCGGTGCCTGCAAGCAGGTTTTTCAGTTCGAATGCGCGACGGATATAATCGTCGAGCGACGGATTGTCGAAGTTGGCGTTGGTGATTGTGGTGAAAAGCGCGTCAATCACCAGGTGGCTGGCCTCGCGTGAGGGTTCGCCCTTCTCGCGCAGGGCACGGTTTATGAGCGCCACCCCGCGCACGGCATAGAGAAGAAGATCCATCCTTGCCGAAGTCTGGGGCTGTTTGCCGCACACACCGATTTTGTCGCATCCTGTGCCGCGTGCCGTCTCCTGGCACTGATAGCAGAACATTGCCGGGTTTTCCATAAGTCAGTCCTGTTTGATTTTCACGAGCATTACTTTGGCGTCGGTCACGGCGTGTACCGAATGGGGCACGCCGTTGCCCATAAGGAAGAACTCGCCGGCATGGAGGTGGAGCGGGCGGTCAATCATGGTGAAGATGACCTCACCCTCAAGTACCTGCACCATCACTTCGGCGGGAGCGAGATGCGATGCCAGATCCTGTCCGGCACTGAACGCAAGCAGGGCCACACCGCCGTTGTTATTGTTCATGATGTCCCGGAACTCGACTTTTGACTCGTTTTTCTTAACCTGAGAGGCGAGGGGGAACACCTCTCCGAATTTATAATCGGTCTTCAGCATGGTTTGGATGTTTTTAGTGGTTTGTGATTAGAGGCTCGTAACGGGAGCCACCACTAAAACAGCCGATCCGGAGTGATGGTTCATGGCCGCAACGGGGTCATCTCATGACCTTGCGCACGTTTCCGTCACTGTAAACCACGATGTTGACACCCGGTTGCATGGCGCCCAGACGCATCCCCTGCATGTTGTAGACGGCCTGCACGGTCGCCGGTGTGTGGTCTGTGGCGATATTGTCGACCGCACCGGTGCTGTAGTTCCACAGCCGGTCTTCCATTTCGATACGGCGTGTTATCCAGTCGCCGATACGGTCAAGACCGTCGCGGTATCCGGCCTGCCGAACGGGATATTCCCCCTTGATGGCCCGTTTCGCCCGCCACAGCATGTTGTCGGCGCGGCAGATTTCACCGGCCTGATAGAGTTTCGCCCTGTTCCAGTCGGCATAATTCTGGAATCCGTTCCAGGTACCGGTCCATTCCCAGTTGGCCGCCACCACCATGTCGCGGTTGCACATGCTCTCGGGCCAGCGCACATATTCGCGTTCATACATTTCATCGCCGACGCGGTCGTGCCAGTCCTCGATTTTCGAGTATATCCCCTCGGCGGTTATAGCGCCGCTTTCGCGCAGGGAGGCATAGCGGCTGTCGAGGTCGCCGGCATAATATTCGTTAAGGTAATATGCAGGGCCCACATCAAGGCGGAAACGCTGGTTGGGGTCTGAATAGTACCAGTTGTATTCGGGCGGAGAGACGAATGTGCCGAACGACACGTTGCCGAACGTCATGTCGAGATCATACGGCTCGACGAACCATTTCACGCCGTCGTATGTGATCCACTGCCAGTTTTTCCACCAGCCGTCTACATTGTTCGTCACCGACGAGAACACGGTGTAGTCGATGAATCCGTCTACATCGAAACGTTTCCCGAATTCGGCACGTATCTCGGCGGGTGTCTTTCCCGAGCGTTGGATGCGGCTCAGGGCCGGGCAGTAATGGCTGAGGGTGGTGATATAGCTCTTGACCTCGGCGGTAAGCACATGGTCTTCATTGCAGGGGTCGTATGCCGCGGCGGTGGCGTCGATCAGCTCGCGCGGATTGTCGCCGTCATACTCGGTGCCGTCCATGCACACAAGGCCTTTCGGATTGCGTACCTCGAATTTGGTCCAGTCTATGGTACCGTTGAACAGCGACACGGTTGTAATCTCGCCGTCGAGATGTATGTGCGTGGCCGTGTTCTTGTCCATCCCCATGTTCTTGCGGTGTTTCTTGAGCTGCCAGGCATAAACGCCGTAGAAATCGCCGTTAAGATATACGGCCACCGGAAATCCCTCGGGGTGGCACAGCGCTTTAGTGTCGGCATCGGCCACACCGGCACGTTGCCAGGGACGTGCCATGTCGCCGCGGTCTGCGGTGATGTCGTCGAAAATACTGTACGACACCGCGCCGACGCCCCGGAAATAGTCTATGAAATATGCCTTGAGGTGAAAACCGTCCTGTTTCACCCAGTCGCCGAATGTGACGTCGGTGGTCTCGTCGCCTTCCCATTCATCTTCGCATAGGTCGAATTTGATGTTTTTCTTCGGGTATCCGAGCGAGCTTGACCCCTGTGCCGCCGTGAGGATGCGCTTTTTGAAATAGTTTCCCTCGCCGTCGCAGAACTCCAGCCACGCCTGCAGCTCGTCGGTTTTCGACTGTGGCATATCCGTTATGCCCGATATGTTGACGTAGCCGAAACGCGGTTCGGCAAGCTTGATTTTTGCCGATTCGCTGAGGTCGTTGGCAATGCCGCCGTGCAGGTCAACATCGGTCATGAACTCTGAGTCCGGGGTGTCGGCGCCTGTCGCCGCCATCGGCATTGCACACCACGTCAATGCCAGCGCGCATGCGCGCACTCTGATAAACTTGTTTCTCATGTCTGTCTTACAGCTGATAAGTTCCCGGCGCGAAAATTCCGCCGGTTCCGTTTTAATGATATTAGGGGTATCAGAGAGTGTTTGAATTTAACACGAAGAAGTATGATAAGACTTCTTTCCATCCCCTCAAAGGTCTTTTCGGGCTTTTTTCGACAAGTTTCATCGGTCACGATGCCCGCATCGCTCCCTCTTCAACTTGCGAAAAACGCTCCGAAAATCCTCTTTGAGTGAATAGAAGTGAAATTCAAACACTCTCTTAGTGATCCATCGCAGAATCACCGGCAAATATACGCAGTTTCCGTGAAATTTCCGATTGCAGAATGCGTAAAGTTTTGAGTTTATGGGAACTGAATTTGTATTTTCGGGTTATAGTATATATCTTTGCATCATAATTATATAATATATACGATATACATGATATGGCAAATACAATACAGCTGAAACGCAAGAATCTGGATTTACCGGCTGAGATGTGGCAGAAACTCTCGATACTGGCTGTGTCGCAGGGAATGAGCCTTAAGGCTTATGCCGAAAAACTTCTTGCCGCCAAGGCGTCGCAGGTCGAGATTATTGTCAGAGATAATCCGTCTCCGTCAGGTGATGCCTGGTGGAATAACCCTGAGAATACGGCAATAGTAGACCGCGGTGTGGCCGATGCAGAGAATGGCCGAGTAAGAGCCATGTCGATTGACGAGGTAAAGGATGCTCTCGGACTATGAAATATACGCTTTATTTCACTGACACGGCATTGAGGCACCTTGAGTTATGGAGGCGTAGCGGTCAGACAAAGACCATAAAAAAACTTTTCAACCTGATTGGCGAGCTTGAAACGCATCCTGAAACCGGCACCGGACATCCCGAACGATTGTGCGGTGACCGTTCGGGGCAATGGAGTCGCACAATAGACAAAAAGAACCGCTTGGTATATTCGATAGATGATACCCGTATTGTCGTTGACGTGCTTTCTGCCATGGGGCATTATGATGACAGATGATTCTTCTACATTTCCGGCAGGGATGGCTTAGGGTGATATTCAGGCGGTGGCCGTGGGTGGCGGCAGGGTGACGAGCACGCGCTCAATGCGGGCACCGTCTACCGAGATGATGCGGAAACATATTTCGTTCCATTTCACGGTTTCGCCGGGCGCAGGTACGTGACGCAGTTCCTCCAGCATGAAACCGCCCAGAGTAGAGTAGTGCGAGGGGATGTAGAATTCCTCAAGACCGAAGTGGCTCAGAAAGTCATAGAACTGCATCTGGGCATCCACGCTCCATTCATAATCGCGGCCGGCCGGGGTGACGGGGGGCATCACGGTCTGTTGCGGCATTGCGCCGACAAGGCCGTCGAGTATGTCGCCCGGAGTCATGACGCCGGTCATCTCGCCGAATTCGTCGCATACCAGGGCGAAATGCACACTGCGGTTCTTCATGCGGTCGAGGGCATCGTAGACATTCATTGTCTCCGGAAAATATTCAGGCTGCGACACCACATCGGCCAGTACGAAATCAGGCGAGCCGATGGTGAGTATGAGCTGTTTCAGCGATACGACGCCGCATACCGATTTCATCGAGCTGTCACAATAGACGGGGTAGGTGTTGTGCAGTTCGCCGGCGATACGCTCTTTCACCTCGGCGGCTGTCATGTCGAGGCGCAGGGCAGTGATGTCAGGCTTGGGTGTCATGATTGCCGACACGCGCAGGTCGCCAAGCACGAGCGCGCGCTCCATGATGTTCTGCTCGACTTTGCGTACCTCGCCGGCATCGGTGCCGTCTTTAATGAGCGATTTTATCTCGTCTTCAGTCACGCCCGAGCTGTCGCTTTTCAGGCCGATAATCTTCACTATCAGCGATGTCGACGCCGATAGGAGCCACACCGCCGGCATGGCTATCACCGACAGCAGATGCATCGGGCGCGCTATAGCCCGCGCAACGGGATTCGCCACCGCC
>USKE01000032.1 GCA_900555165.1 uncultured Porphyromonadaceae bacterium
AGATGCACCAAGGCCGAGTACGGCGTTGACTGCTGCTAAAATCATTGCTAACATAGTTGGGTGATTTGAGAGTTTATATTGTTGTTTGTTTTTACGGATTGTTCAGGAGGTCTCAGTTTGCGGCCGCGGCCTTTGCGGAAGCCTGAGGGGCTGGGGCGTGGGCCTTGTCATCGGCGTGATGCTCCTCATGCTTTGCCTGTGCCAGAGAGATGAAGATGGTAGAGAGCATGGTGAAAACGTAGGCCTGGATAAAGCTCACAAGCACATCGATCAGCAGCATGAACACCGAGAAGGCTACCGAGATGACTGCCGTGCCCGAGGCGACTGCAGTACCCATGGCGGCGAAGATGAAGATGAGCATCGTTAGGATGAGCACAATCATGTGGCCGCCCATCATGTTGGCGAACAGACGCACCGTCAGGGCCGCCGGCTTGGTGAAGATACCGAAAATCTCGATGATCTGCATGATGGGGAGGGGGAACTTGAGCCAGATGGGAACATCGGGCCAGAAAATCTCTTTCCAGTAGACTTTTGTGCCGAACACGTTGGTGATGAAGAACGTAATCAGCGCCAGCACCAGCGTTACGGCGATGTTGCCGGTGACGTTGGCGCCGCCGGGGAACACCACAATCAGGCCCAGCAGGTTCATGAAAAATATGAACAGGAACACGGTGAGCAGATAGGGAGCGAAACGGGGAGCGTTCTCCTTGAGCGTCGACTTGATGACGCCGTCGTAGATGAAAGCTATCAGCGACTCCATGGCGCCGTGCAGCTTGCGCGGGGCCTTGAAGGGGTTCTTGCGGTGCCAGCGTGCCAGGCGCAGTGTCAGCCATGCCACAATTATGCAGGCGATGAAGATGGCGCACACATTCTTGGTGATAGAGAAATCCCAGGGCTTGATCTCCTCGTTGTTCACAATCTCTACAATCTTGCCCTTGTAGTCACCTTCGGTGGCGATGCGGAATTCGGCATTGCCGTCGCGGTAGGTCTGGCCGTGGTCGATGCGCGACGACATGAAACAGTGCAGGCCGTCGGAACCCCACACAATCACCGGCAGCGGCATGCGCTTGTGGTGATTGAAGGGAACCTCCCAGCCGTAGCCGTCGCCAAGGTGATCGAAGATGGTCTCCTTGATATCGAAATCGCGCTTCTCCTTCGCCTCTTCAGCGTTTTCGGCCTGTGCCACAGGCGTGGCGCCGGTGCCGGTAACGGCGTCGCCGTTGAGTTCCTGGGCCAGCTCCACGCCGGCCTCAGTGGCCTCGGTGGCCTCGGTCTGCGCGGCGGTGCGCTCGGCGGTGCGCTCGGCGGTGTCAGGCTGCGCGGCAATCCGGGCGGTGGCCGATGCGGTCACCGTCAGCAGGAACGCCAGTATGAAAAACAGTTTTTTCATTATATTGCTTGTATGGCCGATGGCCCGAAAATCAATAAATACAAACCGAAACCACATCATTGTCGACATCGACGATGCCACCCTGCACGTCGACCTGCCGACGCTCGCCGCCATCAGTGGCGGTATAGGTGATCTTGCCGGGGACAAGCGACGAAACCAGCGAGGCGTGGCGGGGCAATACGGTGAAGAGTCCGAGCTCGCCGGGGAGAGTGACGCTTGCCGCCTCCCCCTCGAACACCACATTCTGTGCGGATATTATCTTGAGAATCATGTCTGGCTGTCGTGATTACGGTTGCTGGTTCATTTAACTTCCTCGAGGAGTTTCTTGCCCTTGGCGATGGCCTCGTCGATTGTGCCGACGTTGAGGAACGCCTGTTCGGGGTACTGGTCCATCTCGCCTGAGAGAATCATCTTGAAACCGCGGATGGTCTCGCTCAGCGGCACCATCACGCCCGGCAGACCGGTGAACTGCTCGGCCACATGGAAGGGCTGCGAGAGGTAACGCTGTGCGCGGCGTGCGCGGGCAACGACGAGTTTGTCCTCGTCAGAGAGCTCGTCGACACCGAGGATGGCGATGATATCCTGAAGCTCGTTGTATTTCTGGAGGAGCTGCTTAACGGCCTGGGCGGTGTTGTAGTGCTCCTCGCCGATGATGTTGGGGTCAAGGATACGCGAGGTTGATTCCAGCGGGTCTACGGCGGGGTAGATACCCAGCTCGGAGATCTTACGCGAAAGCACCGTGGTGGCGTCGAGGAACGAGAATGTCGTGGCGGGCGCCGGGTCGGTAAGGTCATCGGCAGGCACGTAAATGGCCTGTACCGAGGTGATTGAACCGTTTTTGGTAGAGGTGATTCGCTCCTGCAGCATACCCATCTCCGATGCCAGCGTAGGCTGGTAACCCACAGCCGAGGGCATACGGCCCAGAAGTGCCGACACCTCGGAACCTGCCTGGGTGAAACGGAAGATGTTGTCGATGAACAGAAGGATATCCTTGCCGCCGCCGTCCTGGTCACGGAACTGCTCGGCCACGGTAAGACCGGTCAGGGCCACACGCAGACGTGCGCCCGGCGGCTCGTTCATCTGGCCGAACACCAGGGCGGCCTGTGATTTGGCAACCTCGTCCATGTCGACATCGCCGAGGTTCCATTCGCCTTTTTCCATCCCCTCCTCGAATTTCTTGCCGTAGCGCATTACGCCCGACTCGATCATCTCGCGGAGCAGGTCGTTGCCCTCGCGGGTACGCTCACCCACGCCGGTGAACACCGAGAAACCGTTGTGACCCTTGGCGATGTTGTTGATGAGCTCCATGATGAGCACGGTCTTGCCCACGCCTGCACCGCCGAACAGACCGATCTTGCCACCTTTCGAGTAGGGTTCGAGAAGGTCGATCACCTTGATACCGGTGAAAAGGATCTCGGTACCGATCGTGAGGTCCTCGAACACGGGGGCGGGCTGGTGGATGGGGCGCAGGTTGTCGCGTTTGAGCTCGGGCAGGTGGTCGATGGCGTCACCGATCACATTGAGCAGACGGCCCTTTACCTGGTCGCCGGTAGGCACCGAGATCGGGCGCTCGAGCGAGTCGACCCTGACGCCGCGCTGCAGACCGTCGGTCGATTCCATTGCCACGCAACGCACGGTGTCTTCACCGATGTGCTGCTCTACTTCAAGAATGAGCTCAGAGCCGTCGGGTCGGGTCACCTTCAGGGCGGTGTAGATAGGGGGCAGGATAGTGTTGTCACCGTCGAATGCCACGTCGACCACGGGGCCGATTACCTGTGCGATTTTTCCGGAAATTGCGCTCATACGCGGATTTTATGGGAGGGGTAAGTGTTAATTTGATTGCTTGTTAAGGGGGTGGAGAGAGGGTGTCAGTTCGCGCCGATATACCAGCCCTGCATCACGATGATGACCATCAGCACGAGGTTGAACAGGTTGATGGGCAGGAGGTATTTCCATTCGAGCTTGAGCAGCTGGTCGATACGCAGACGGGGGAATGTCCACTTGAACCAGATGATGATGAACGACACGAAGAATGTCTTGAGCAGGAACCAGATTGTTGACGGGATGCAGTTCATGATGTGGTTGAAACCGTCGAAACCGTCGATATGGAAGGGCATCCAGCCGCCCAGGAACATCAGCGAGGCCACGCCCGAGACGATGAACAGGTTCAGGTACTCGGCCAGATAGAAGTAGCCGAAGTGGATACCCGAATACTCGGTGTGGTAACCGGCGGTAAGCTCTGACTCGGCCTCGGGAAGGTCGAACGGGCCGCGGTTGGTCTCGGCCGTACCGGCGATGAGGTAGATTACGAAAGCGATGATGGCGGGAACGTGGGCCGAGAGGATGAACCAGTGGTCGGCCTGGGCCTCGACGATCTTGGCCACATCCATGGTGCCGGCGAACGCTACCATCGTAAGAATCGACAGGCCCACCGACAGCTCGTAGCTGACCATCTGCGCGCCCGAGCGGAGGGCGCCGATGAGGGTGAACTTGTTGTTCGACGACCAGCCGGCCAGCAGGATGCCGAGCACGCCGATCGACGAGCAGGCGATCAGGAAGAAGATGCCGATATTGAAGTCGATTATCTGCAGGCCGTTACCCCAGGGGAGCACGGCGAAACAGAGCATCGAGGCGATAATCACCAGATACGGAGCCAGTGCGAAGAGGAACTTGTCGACATGCTTGAGGTCGATGAGCTCCTTGATGAGCATCTTGAACATATCGGCGAACACCTGCAGCAGACCCCAGGGGCCAACGCGGTTAGGGCCGAGACGGCACTGGAAATAGGCGCAGATCTTGCGCTCGTAAAGGATGTAGAACAGGGCCAGCAGGGCATATACGAGCAACAGCCCGACGCCCACGAGCACGCACTCGAGAAGAGTTGCACACCATGAGGGTATCAGAGTGTTGAGCCATTGGTCAAACGCGGCTGTCCACGACCCGAAGTTGTCGATTGTATATTCGTTGTTACCCATTTTTCAGGGGGAATTGGTTTATTATCTTTTTGTTAACGTTCAGGGGGAGATGCTTAGCGGTCCATGTCGGGCACGATGTAGTCCATCGAGCCGCCGATGGTGATGAGGTCGGCGATCTTCTGGCCGCTCGTGATGTGGTCGACCACGGCTGCGGCGTTGAGCGAGGGGGTGGCCAGTTTCAGGCGGTAAGGCTTGTTTGAGCCGTCGCTCTCGATGTAGACGCCGAAGAGGCCGCGGCAGCCCTCGACAATCTGGAACCAGTTGCCGGCGGGGAGCTTGACCACCTTGGGCACCTTGGCGCAGATCTCGCCTTCGGGCTCGTACATGTCGATGAGCTGTTCCAGTATTCCGGCGCTCTGCATGATCTCGTCGACACGGTTCTGGAAACGCGCCATCGAGTCACCCTCGGTGCGGATTACCTGCTCGAACTTGAGTTCGTTGTAAACGGCATAGGGGTGGGTCTTGCGGATATCGCAGGCAAAGCCCGACGCACGGCCCGAAGGACCGGTGATGGCCCACGAGATCGCGTCGTCGTGCGAGAGCACGCCCACACCGGTCATACGGTTGCGGGCGATGACGTTGCCGGTGAATATCTTGTTGTATTCCTTTACGTTTTTGGGGAGGACTGCCAGCAGTTCCTTCACATCTTTGATGAAGTCGGCGTCAGGCTCGGCCAGCACGCCGCCGATGCAGTCGTAGTTGAAAGTCATGCGGGCTCCGCAGGTCTTCTCCATGATATCGAGAATCTGCTCGCGCACACGCAGCGTGTAGAAGAGCATGGTGGTGGCTCCGAGGTCCATGCAGAATGTACCCAGGAAGAGGCAGTGCGAGGCGATACGCGACAGCTCGTCCATCATCACGCGGATAACCTGAGCGCGGCGCGGAGCCTCGATGCCCAGGGCCTTCTCGATACAGAGGCAGAGGCCGTGGTGATAGTTGTGCGCCGAAAAGTAGTCGAGACGATCCATGAAATGGAGGGTCTGGGGGTAGCCGAGATCCTCGCAGAGTTTCTCAACGCCGCGGTGGATGTAGCCCATGTAGACGTCGATTTTCTTGATTGTCTCGCCGTCGACTGCGGTGCGGAAACGGAGCACGCCGTGGGTTGCCGGGTGCTGGGGGCCGATGTTCACCACGAAATCATCCGGGGCGAAGATGCGGCGCTCATGTTTTGAGACCTTGCCGTCGGCATCCTCGGTCCAGGTGTCGGTAAAGTCGCTCTGGCGCTCGCTCTCAATCGAGATGGGGTTGAGCGTGGGGTCCGACATGTCATAATCCTTGCGCAGGGGGTATCCGACCCAGTCGATGTCAAGGAACAGGCGGCGCATATCGGGGTTGCCGATGAAGATTATGCCGAAGAAGTCATACACCTCGCGCTCGAGAATGCCGGCGATGGCATAGAGATCCGAGATCGAGTGGAGCATCGGTTTCTCGCGGTCGGTGGTCTCGGTCTTTACCGAGATGATCTGCTTTGTGCGGGTCGAGGTCAGGTAATAGACACACCCCAGCGAGGTGTTCCAGTCCATACCTACGATTGTTATAAGGAAATCGAACGCCAGCTCGGCGTCGTCGCGCAGAGTCTCGACCAGTCGGTGCAATTTGGCGTCGGGTATGTTAATGCGGAGCACATCGGCGTTCTCGAAGGTAGCTTCGGGAAACAGACCGGCGATTTTTTCCTGCAAGTTGGCCATACTGTATATGGTGGATTATGTGATGCTGATTCGGGTGGTTTATTTGGTGTCGGCGTCGTCAGGCTCGGTCTGGTTGTAGAGGGCCTCCTGCTCGGGATGAGCCTTGAAGAAATCCTCGCGTTTCTCCTGACGGTTCACGCCGCCGAAGAATTTCTCGACCCTGATTTTACGCGAGAGCTGCATGATCGAGTAGATCATGGCCTCGGGGCGCGGCGGACAGCCGGGGCAGAACACGTCGACCGGCACGATATCCTCGATACCCTTGGCAACGTGATACGACTTGCGGAACGGGCCGCCCGAGATGGCGCAGCTGCCGCAGGCGATTACATATTTGGGTTCTGCAAGCTGGTCATACAGACGGCGGAACACGGGCACCATGCGGTTCACGATTGTGCCGGCCACCATCATGAAGTCGGCCTGGCGGGGCGACGAACGCGCCACTTCCCAGCCGAAACGGGCCATATCGAAACGGGCGGCGCCCAGCGACACGAATTCGATGCCGCAGCAGCTGGTGGCGAAAGTCAGAGGCCACAGCGAGTTGGCACGTCCCCAGTTTATGAGTTTGTCGAGCGAGCCGACCAGCACGTTCGTGCCCGAGGCACGGAGCTCGTCGACGAGTTTCTCGATATATTCATTATCCTTCCATGCGTCGTAGGGCATGGATTTTGTTGTTACCTGTTTCATTTCCATTCGAGGGCTCCTTTCCGCCAGGCGTAAACGAGGCCCAGCACTAAGATGGCGAAGAAGATGGCGACGCAGGCAAGGGCGTCATAGCCGAGAGCTTTCATCTTTACCGCCCAGGGGAAGAGGAAAACGGTTTCGACGTCAAACATCAGGAAGAGGATGGCGAAAAGATAATATCCCACGCTGAAACGGGTCATAGACGCGCCTCGGGTGGGAATACCGCACTCATAAGCCTCCCCCTTCTGGGGATTGAAAGACCGGGGTGAAATCAGACCGGCGAGCCACAAGGCCAGCGCGACCAGACCGATACCGGTGCACAGGGCAACGATAGCGAACACCGCAGGGTCGATTCCAAAGATACCTAATGTAATCATACAAACGTGAAAGTATTGTATTTACTATAAAAATTTGCTGAGGATTAGCTGACTACGGGCCACAAGACGGCAGGTGTCGGGTCATGGCACAGTTTTCCGGGGGCAAAGATAACAATTTTTCCCCAAAGTTTACCAATTTTCACACATTTATTGCAAAGTTTTGTGTGCCTGCCCCCTCACCCCGGGGCAATATGCAGAAAAACGCCACTTTCCCCGAAAAACAGAACATCCAAGAACCACACCCAAACATCATCATCATCATCATCATCATCATGGAGCACTCCTATCAGCATTTCATTGTAGAGAGGGTGTTGCAGAACTCCTCAAATTGTAGGGACATCGCTTTGCGATGTTTGCGTATTTTGTTGATTATCAACCAAACATCGCAAAGCGATGTCCCTACAATTTAGGCAAAAAACGGTTTTTTCGACACCCTCGCCACCAAACAGAATCAGCAAACCACTGAATTCCAGTAGGCAAACGGTCGCTACATGTAGCGACCCTACAATGAATAGCGCGAATTATGACACGCCCTCAATGGATTTGCATGCATTCCGGCACACTCTGCTACAATGAAATTGACCGGACAACGGGCTTACAATGAGTTGTGGGCCAGTCCCGGGAATGGTCCGGCTTCAGTTGCGGTATTCCAGCATACGGCTGCCGGACTGGGGCGCCCAGTCTTTACCGTCCTGGTGGATGTATTCGGTGCGTTCGGTCCAGTTGCCGTGGCTGTCGGTCGCCCCGTACTCGAAACGGGTATAGTTGACCGTGCCGTCAGGATAAGTCATCGTTACCCGAGTCATGCGACCCTGCGGGTCATACTGCATGGTGTAGGTCAGCTCAGGTTCCTGACTCCATCCCGGATGGTACACGACTTTGCCGACCCGGCCGTTGTCGTCATACTCGCTGAAGATGTATTTTACGCCATTGTATTCAAGCGACGTAATACGGCCATCGGCGTCGCGAGTTATGCCACCCTTGTACGGCACCTCATCGTCGCACTCGAAAACGACATAATCAAATGAAACGAGATGCCCCTTGCTGTCGCGTGTGATATTCGTGGCCTCGCCGTTTTCTACAGTCCAGCCCAGGTCGTTAATGTAGCCGTCGGGATCAAATCCGATAGCCGAGATACCCAGCAGATAGTCAGGGTTCGAGATTTTTTTCACGGGGCCGGCGGCATCCATCATCGCGGCATCAGTGAGCACCGCTTTCCCGGCAGGAGCGGTTCCGGATTCGGCACGGGCGCCGCATGCGGTCATTGCCACAAGCGCCACGGCATAGATGATTGTCTTTTTCATGATATATTATTTTATATTGGTGTCCGGTAAATGTGTTTACCCGGCTATTTTGAGTGATTTTATGCATTGACAAGCCCCCTGTTTCAGTATTTGTATCGGCAGTCCGATAAAAATGTTCTCCTTTCGCATGGTATGCATAGACAAGGATGCCATATTTGCCCAATTCAAGCTCTTCTAATGGACTTATATCTCACAATAAATCCCCTACACATTCAATATATCGGCTGTCCGAGGAAAATTAAAAGCCAAATAGGGCTTGAAAGTTTTAGCGGACACCAATAATTATTTTAAGGTGAATAAAAAATTCCAAAGAACGGCAGGCGGTGTCAGTCCCAGAGCAGATCGCTCACGGCATAGCGCGGGCGGTGCTTGACTTCGGTGAAGATTTTGCCGATATACTCGCCCACGATACCGATAGCAATCAGAATCAGGCTGCCCAGAATCCATATCGACAGCATTATCGAGGCCCATCCGGCCGAGATGTGGTCGCTGTAGAAATATGACACGAACACATACACCGCCACTATGAGAGCCACGATAAGCAGCACCAGACCGGTAATGAATATCCAGCGCATGGGACGCGCCGAGAACGACGTGATGCCGTCGATCGAAAAGCTCAGCATCTTTGCCAGCGGATATTTCGACTCGCCGGCCACACGCCGGTCGCGCTCATACTCAACCACGGCGGTTTTCAGGCCGATCTGCGGCACTATGCCACGCAGAAACAGGTTCGACTCGCCGTAGGCACCGAGCATGTCAAGGGCGCGGTCGCTCATCAGGCGGTAATCGGCATGGTCATATACCGTCTCAAGCCCCATCGTGCGCTGGAACGAATAGAAGGCATGCGCCGTCGTACGCTTGAACCATGTGTCGGTGGCTCTTGACGACCGCACGCCATACACAATCTCGGCTCCGCGGCGGAATTCCTCGACCATGGCTATCATGGCACGCGGATCATCCTGCAGGTCGGCGTCTATGGATATGGCGGCATCACAGTGACCGCGCACCTGCATCAGACCCGCCAGCAACACATACTGGTGTCCGCGGTTATGGGCGAGAGAAAGACCTCTGACACGCCTGTCATCGTCATGCAGTTTCTCAATAATCTGCCAGGTGCTGTCGCGGCTGCCGTCGTTGCACAGCAGTATGTAGCTCTTGTCAGACGCAATGCCGCGGGCGGCCATTTCGTCGAGAATCTCAAGCAGCCGGGGTACCGACAGCGGCAGGGCCTGCTCTTCGTTGTAACAGGGCACCACAACGGCTATGACCGGCAATTGCGGATTTTCCATGATTGTAGGATTTATGAGAATCCCGCATCGTGGCGGCGCAGAGATGTCACGCACACCGGCGATGCGGGATCTGTATCGTTTCACATCAATAGTTGCGGGCGAAGATCACGCGGCGTTTCGAGGGCTTGCCGGTAACCATGTCGACACCCTCCTCCTCCTTGGCGTCGAGGGGGATGCAACGTATGGTGGCCTTGGTCTCGGCCTTGATCTGCTCCTCGGTCTCGGGGCTACCGTCCCAGTGGCAGAGCAGGAAACCGCCCTTCTCGATCTCGGTCTTGAACTCATCGTAAGAGTTCACCTCGCGGGTCATCTCCACACGGCGTTTCAGAGCCTTGTCGAAGATATTCTGCTGAATCTCCTCAAGCAGGTTTGCCACGAATTCCTCGATTCCCTCAAGCGGCTCCACCTGTTTCACAAGCGTATCGCGGCGCATCAGCTCTACGGTGCCGTTCTCCAGGTCGCGGGCGCCGATGGCCAGACGCACGGGCACACCTTTCAGCTCATAGTCTGCGAACTTGAATCCGGGGCGGCGGTTATCGGCGTCGTCATACTTCACGCGGATACCCATCGAGGTGAGTTTCTCCACAATCGGGGCCACGCGCTCAGAGATGGCGGCGCGCTGCTCGTCGTTCTTGTAGATGGGCACGATCACCACATGTATCGGGGCTATGTGCGGGGGGAGCACCAGACCGTTGTCATCAGAGTGGCACATAATCATGGCGCCCATCAGACGGGTCGAGACGCCCCACGAGGTGGCCCATACATACTCGGGCTTGTTCTCGCGGTTTACGAAAGTCACGTCAAACGCCTTTGCAAAGTTCTGCCCCAGGAAGTGCGAGGTACCCGACTGGAGTGCCTTGCCGTCCTGCATCATGGCCTCGATGGTGTAGGTGTCGATGGCGCCGGCGAAACGCTCGTTGGCGCTCTTGACGCCGCGCACCACGGGGATGCCCAGATATTTCTCGGCGAAGGTGGCGTAGACGTCAAGCATCTCCTTTGCCTTTGCCTCGGCCTCCTCGCGTGTGGCGTGGGCGGTGTGACCCTCCTGCCACAGGAATTCAGAGGTACGCAGGAACATGCGGGTACGCATCTCCCAGCGCATCACGTTGGCCCACTGGTTGCACAAGATGGGCAGATCGCGGTATGAGTTGATCCAGTTGCGGTAGGTGTTCCAGATGATTGTCTCTGATGTAGGACGGATTATAAGCTCCTCTTCAAGACGTGCCTCGGGGTCAACGACCACTCCGTTGCCGTCGGGATCGTTCTTCAGACGGTAATGCGTCACCACGGCGCACTCTTTGGCGAAACCCTCCACATGTTCGGCCTCCTTGCAGAGGAACGACTTCGGAATCAGCAGCGGAAAATAAGCGTTCTGCACACCCGATTTCTTGAACATGCCGTCGAGGGTCTGCTGCATGCGTTCCCAGATGGCATATCCGTAGGGTTTGATGATCATGCAGCCGCGCACGGGCGACTGCTCTGCCAGGTCGGCCTTGACAACAAGATCGTTGTACCACTGCGAATAGTTGTCGGCTCGCTTGGTGAGGTCTTTGAGTTCTTTTGCCATTGTCAGTAAATGTTGCCCGCGGTAACCGCGGGGTCTGCTATGTTATATCGGTTTATTTCTTGTTTTTTGCCGGAAAACGGTCAATCACTCCGCGGTCGGGAACGATGTAGATTTCCAGGCGGCGGTTCTGGTTGCGGCGCTCGCGGTTGTCGTTGGGTACGAGCTGTTCTGTGGCGCCCATCGGGTAGCCCATCAGTCCATCGGTCTGCAGGGCACGGGTGTCGAAGAAGTCATACAGCGCCACAATCCGTTTCTCGGTTAGGTCGAAAAGGTATTTTTCAGAGCCTGTATTGTCAGAGTGCATGGCCAGTATGACCTTGAATTTTCCGGGAGTACGGAAATATGGCAGGAAACTGTCAAGTTCCTTTGCCGCACCGGGCAACAGCACCGTGTCGTTGGGCGCGAACAGCTTTTCTGCCGGTATGGTGGCTATCACCACCTCGCCGTGGCGCATTGTCTCAACCTTGTAGCCGAGTTTCTGCAAAGCCTTGGCCTCGCGCAGCATGTATGCCTTTACCTCGTCGCGCTGTTTCTGCGGCACGGCAGGGAGCTGCAGGGTCTGCTCGAGCGACAGATCGTCGAGGCTCTGCGGCTCAGGCTCTGCGGCCGTGGCGGGGGAAGAAGCCGCGAACGCGGGGCCCTGAATGTGGT
>USKE01000033.1 GCA_900555165.1 uncultured Porphyromonadaceae bacterium
GGCGCCGTGGCCGTCGTTGCGCACGAAATAGCGGTAGGTGAAGTCGCCGGTATCGTCGGGCAGTTCGGTCTGGAGGCGCCAGGTCTGTTCGCCGTAGAGGTCGAGTTTGAATGCTTTGGCCATGTCGCCACCGCCGAGCGCGGGTATCGAGCCCACGACCCAGAGCGATTCGCCCCAGTTGGTGCGGTAATCGACATTAAGTTGCAAGTTGATCATGCTATTGAAAAGTTGTAGTTGATGACGTATAGAATCATAAATCTGCCGCTATATGATGCCGCCACTTCAGAAAGTGCGCATTATCGGCTTTGATGCGCTAAATTACAACTTTTTTACCGCCCGGCCAAGCCCCCGCTTATGTTTTTTAACACTATTGCCGTGCTTGCAGTAGCGTATGGTGGCTTATGATGAGTTGCGCCTATGTGTTTTCGTGCAGTCATTGACTGCTGAATTGCCGAAATGGTCATCATGCGTTGCATTTTGAGGGTATTGGGGATTCTGGATCCGCATAAAATGTAGGGACATCGCTTTGCGATGTTTGGCTGACGATAAACAACATATCCAAATATCACAAAGCGATGTCCCTACATTTTGGAGAGTTCTGCATCCCCAACTGGCGGAGTCATATCGCATCCTCTGCCAGTTTATGGTATACTCATACCGATACTCTCAGTGCAATATGTACTCATTACCTGGAGGGGGAAATCAGAGGAGCTTGATGGAGATGTAGCGTTTGGGGTTGCGCTTGACGTCGATGAGCAGGGAGTCGAGCGACGCGGCGGCGGCGTTGAGGTTGTTGTAGAGTTCGCGGTCGTGTGTCAGGGCGCCGAGGGTAGAGTTGGGGTTGTTAAGCTCAGTCGAGAGCTGGCGCAGGTTGGCCGAGAGGGTGGTGAGGTTGTCGGCCAGCGAGTCGACGGGGATGGCGTTGATCTTGCCTGTGAACTGCGAAAGGTCGTCGGTCATCGTGGTGAGGTTTGCCGAGACGGTGTTGATGTTCGATGCCGTGGCGGGGAGTGTTGCCACTGCGGCATTGAGCTGGCGTATGGTGCGGTCGATGTTGAGGGTGATGTCGTCGAGACGGGTCACCGATGCGGCCAGAGCGGGGTTGGCTGCCAGGGCGTTGACCGATGTGAGCAGGGTGTCGATCTTGGGGAAGATTGCCGATACCGAGGGCATGAGCTGCTGGCTCACAGTACCCATGAGGCCGGTGGCTGTCTCTCCCTCAAGCCGGGAGCCGACGGGCTGATACTCGGTGGCGTCAGACATGTGCAGTACCACGGTGGCGGTGCCGAGCAGATCCTGCTCGATTACGGCTTTCGAGCCGTTGGGAATGCGCAGTTCCTTGTCGAGGCTCATCTCTACCAGCACGTGGCCCGGGTTCTTGTATTCGTAACCGATGCTCGATACCTGGCCAACCTTGAGGCCGTTGAGCGTGACGGGTGCCGATTTCTGCAGGCCTGCCACGTCGGTGTACATGGCCGAGTAGTAGTTGGCGGGTTTGAAGAGGTTTACGCCTTTCAGGTACTCGATGCCGAAGTAGAGCACTGCCAGGGCGAGTATGACGCATGAGCCGATGATTATTTCTTTCTTTGCCATAATGGTAGATGTGAGTGTCAGTGTTGGGGTAATGATATGTGTCAGGGCAGCTGTGCGCCGGTGCGCCGTCCCTGCTGGATTTCCACGATGAAAGCGTCGGGGAAGTCGCGCCGCACGTCATCGAGGGCTTTCTGGGCCTTTTTCATGTTCTGATACGGGCCGACGGTGTATTTGTACAGATTCCCCTCGCGGTACTGCGCCACCTTTCTGGCGCCCTTGAGCTCGGGCGAATCTTTTTCGAGCGGCGCCACGGAGGCCACTATCTGTATGCGGTACGACGGCTTTTTTGCCGTTCCCTCGTCGGCGGGGATGGCCTCGACAAGGTCAGGCACGCGCGCCGGTTTCTCTTCGTGGGTGAGTTCGGGGGCTTTGCGTTTCGGGGGCACGTAAGAGCCCGGGAGACGCTTGGCGGCAATCTTGCGGCCGGTGACGTCGGGGCCGTAAGTGTTGATGTACGAGCAGACGGCCTTGTATATGGCGGCTGCCAGGCTGTTCTGGCCATCCTGCGAAGTAAGGAACTCCTCCGAGTCGGGGTTGCAGATGAAGTCAAGCTCGATGAGTACCGCGGGCATCGATGTGGCCCACAGTACCCAGAACCCTGCCTGGCGCACGCCGCGCGGGGCACGGCCGGCCACATGGATAAGTTCGTTATAGGCGGCGTCGGCAAACTCGATGCTCTGGTCGAGGCGCTTGTTCTGCGACAGTTCGAAGATTATGTCGCTTTCGGGCGATTCGGGGTCGAAACCGGCGTATCGGGCCGTGTGGTCATCTTCAAGCTCCATCACGGCATTCTCGCGTTTGGCCACGGCGAGGTTCTCGGCGGTCTTGTGGAGGCCCAGAGTATAGACCTGCACTCCTTCTATCGAGTTCCGGTTCTTGTTCGATTTCGCCACCGAGTTGATGTGCACCGAGATGAATAGGTCGCTTTTTGCCGAGTTGGCGATGTCGGCACGCTCTTGCAGGGGCACGAAGAAGTCGCCGTCGCGGGTGTAGACCACCCGTGCGTCTTTGCCCAGGTTGTGGCGTATCAGCGCGCCCACTTTCTTCACCACGGCCAGTGTGATATCCTTTTCTGACGAATGGCACCCTGTGGCGCCATGGTCGTGGCCACCGTGGCCGGCGTCGAGCGTGACGGTGAACTTGCGGCCGCTGTCGGCGGCGTGCGCCGTACCCGGGGTCTGAGCGGCCACCAGAGCTATCACGGCGTATATGATTATATGTCTGAAATGTCTGAAATTCATAAAACCGGTCACAAATTTAAACAATTCGGCGCAAAGGATGCCCCGCGGCATGCCGAAATTTTGCCACGGGGCCAGTTTTTTGTGCTTTTCGGCCACCGGACGGCAGCTGCGTTCCTCGTTTCGATTGGCCTATTTGGCCGAAAAATAGTCATTATGAAGAATCAGTTAAATTTCTATTTTGAAGTGTTGTTTTTTGTGTTCATCTTTGCACTAACAAAATTGTTAAACACGATTGTTTGTATTGCGATATGTCCACAACTTACACAGAATGTGACCTCAATACCACAGAGACCCGCATACTTGCAGCCGCGGCGCGCGAATTCATGCTCAAAGGGTATGCCGGAGCCCGCACTACGGCAATTGCCGAGGCCGCAGGTGTCACACATGCCATGTTGCATTACTATTTCCGTACCAAGGACCGGCTTTTCGAGACCGTCGTCCGTGGCAAGATAGGTGCCCTGCGCGACATAATGCTCGCCTCGTTGGGTGATCCCACCGTTCCTCTCTTCGACAAGATCGAGGACGCCGTGGGCCGTCACCTTGATTTTATCGCCGCCAATCCCGATCTGCCGCGGTTCATGATTAGCGAAGTCTTTCCGTATCCAGACCGCATGCCGGTTGTGCTTGACACTATAATGCATCATGCGCCTCTGGTGGCCGATGCCCTTCAGCGGCAGATTGACGACTATGCCGCCCGCGGCCTCTGCCGCCGCGTTGACGCAGCCATGCTGATGCTCGATATCGTGTCGCTCAACATCTTCCCCTTCATGGCCCGCGCAATGGTGAACCCGCTGCTCAACGGTCTGATGGAAGACACAGATGCTTTTGTCGCCGCCCGCAAACGTGAGAATATTGACACAATCATGCGTAAACTCAAGATATAAATACCCCCATGAGATATTTTTTCCTGAAACGGACAGCTGCCGCGGCACTGTTGCTCGCAGCAATGCTGATTCCGGTACGCGGCAACGCCGCCATCACACTTGAGGAATGTCTCGACAAGGCCCGCGAGAATTATCCGCTTGTGGCGAAATACGGGCTTGTTGAGCATACGGCCAGCATAGAGCTTTCCGACATCAATAAGAGCTGGCTCCCCCGAGTAGGGGTCTATGCCCAGGTAACGGCGCAGAACAAAGTTCCCGGACTGCCGGAGGCGTTGCAGAACGTGCTTGCCCAGATGGGGCAGGAGTCGCGCGGCATAGGTCTTGTGCAGTATAAAGCGGGGGTAGATGTCACTCAGATCGTATGGGATGGCGGAGCGTCGCGCGCACAACGAGCCGTAGAGCGGGCCCGCACCCACGAATCGCAAGCGGCGCTTGACGTCGAGATGTATGCCGTGCGCGAGCGGGTCATGAACCTTTTCTTCGGCATACTTCTGCTTGACGAACAGATTGCCCGGACGGAGAATACCGTGACGCTGCTGCGCGCCAGCCGCCAGCTTATGGAGTCGATGCTCAAAGGTGGCGTGGCCATGCAGAGCGATGTTGACATGCTTGAGGCGCAGGAACTGTCGATGTTGCAGCAGGTGACCTCGGCGCGCAATGCGGCAAAAGGGTATCGTGACATGCTGTCCCTTTATGTCGGTGAGAATCTTGACGGCGAGGAACTCGTCAGACCGCACGCCGAGATGCCGGCCGATCTGGAGTCACGCAGACCGGAACTTGAGCTTTTCAGAGTCCGGAATCTTGTCTCAGACGCGCGTGACGCGGCTGTGGCAAGTTCCATCATGCCTAAAATCGGACTCTTCGCGCAGGCATATTACGGTTATCCCGGTTTCAATTATTTCGATAGCATGATCAACCGCAATCTCTCGTTCAATATTCTGGCAGGGGTAAAGGTGTCGTGGAGCATCGACACATTCTATACCCGCGGTAATTCGCGTCGGCGTCTGGCTCTGGCCGCCGAAAGCACCGATGCAGACCGTGAGGTTTTCCTGTTCAACAACCGGCTGCAGTCGACATCGCAGGTCGATGCCATAGAGGGACTGCGCGCGGTCATGGCCGACGATAACCGCATTGTTGAACTGAGGACGAGCGTGCGCCGTGCCGCAGAGTCGCAGCTGGCAAACGGTGTCATCGACGCCACGGCACTCCTTGCCAAGATTACCGACGAGAATCAGGCCCGGCTCACGGCATCGTACCATGAAATAGAACTGCTCCAGGCAATCTTCCAACTGAAAAATACTCTCAACCGATGAAATACACCAATCTTCTTTTCCCGTTAGCGGCACTTGCCCTTACAGCCTGCGGCAATGCGCCCGATTACGACGCCACAGGTATATTCGAGGCCACCACGGTTACGGTCGCCTCTGAAACCACAGGCAAAATTCTTGATTTTGACATTGCCGAGGGCGACAGCGTGTCGGCCGGTCAGCCGGTTGCGGTCATCGATACGACCATACTGGTGCTTCAGCAGAAACAGATCCGCAGTCAGCAACAGTCGGCCGAATCATCGTCGCCCGACATCGCCGCACAGGTTGCGTCGTTGCGTGCTCAGATTGCCCATCAGCGGCATGAGTGCGAGCGCCAGGAACGTCTGCTTGCCGACGGTGCCACCACGCGCAAGCAGTACGACGATGCCCGTGCAATGCTGAATACTCTGCAGGGGCAGCTTGACGCGCAGCTCTCCACACTCGGTAAAAGCCGCAGCTCAATTTCTGACAACGCTGTGGCGCTGCAGTATCAGAGCCAGCAGATTGCGAGTCAGATTGAGAAGAGTGTGGTCAGGTCGCCGCTGTCAGGCACCGTACTGGTGAAATACGCCGAGGCGGGGGAGTTCGCCACACCCGGCAAACCGCTCTACAAGGCGGCCGACATGGGTGCCGTCTACCTGCGGGCATATTTCACGGCCTCACAGCTTGCCGACATAAGGCTCGGGCAGAAGGTCACCGTAATCGCTGATTTCGGCGGTGACAGACAGTTCGAATATCCCGGCACGATAACATGGATCGCCGAGGAGTGCGAGTTCACTCCGAAGTCGATACAGACCCGCGACTCGCGGGCCAATCTGGTCTATGCCGCGAAAATCGCGGTGAAAAACGACGGTCGCCTCAAACTGGGGCAGTATGGCGAGGTCAGGCTATGACAGCGGCGATTGAAATCAGCGGTCTGTCAAAAAAATACGGCTCCGTTGTCGCGCTCGACGACATATCGCTTGCCGTGGACCGCGGTGAGATGTTCGGGCTGATCGGCCCTGACGGCGCCGGTAAAAGCACTCTCTACCGCATACTTGCCACTCTGCTCAGTCCCGATGCAGGGAGGGTTTCGGTGCTCGGACTTGATACCGTGCGTGATTGTCGGGAACTGCGCCGGCGCATCGGATATATGCCGGAACGGTTCTCGCTTTATCAGGACATGACGGTGATGGAGAACCTGCGGTTTTTCGCGTCGCTGTTCGGGGTGGATGTGCGTGACAACTATGACCTGATAGCCCCGGTGTTCAGTCAGCTCGAACGGTTTCCCGACCGTCTGGCCGGGCGCCTCTCGGGCGGTATGAAACAGAAACTGGCACTGAGCTGTGCGCTCATACACCGGCCTGAAATACTGCTGCTCGACGAACCGACGACCGGCGTCGATGCCGTCTCGCGCAACGAGTTCTGGGACATGCTGGGCGGTCTGCGCGCACAGGGCATAACCATCATGGTGTCGACATCGTACATGGACGAGGCCTCGCGGTGCGCCCGCGTCGCCATCGCCGACAAAGGGCGTATACTCGCCTCAGGCGACCCCGCCGCTCTTGTCAGAGAACATACGGTTAATCTCTACAATGCCGTGGCACCGGATATGTTTGCGCTGCTTTCGGCTTTAGCCGGCATGCCCGATGTGGCCGACTGCTATACCTTCGGCGCGACATTGCATGTTGTGGGTGCCCACGGGTTCGATGCCGCCGCAACGGAGCGCCGCCTGGCGGAACAGGGTATAGCCGATGCCAGAATATATCCGTCCCGCGGAACCATCGAGGATCTTTTTATAAAACTGACACGCTGACCTGATTTATGATTTCAGATGCTGACACACAGCCGGCCATATCGGTAGACGGGCTGACAAAATGTTTCGGGTCGTTCACGGCAGTGGACTACATATCGTTTGACGTGCGGAAAGGTGAGATATTCGGTTTTCTCGGCGCGAACGGTGCCGGGAAGACCACTGCCATGCGTATTCTGTGCGGCCTCAGCCGACCCACGTCAGGCACCGGCACCGTGGCCGGATATGACATCAACACACAACCCGAGGAAATCAAGCGGCATATCGGATACATGAGCCAGAAATTCTCGTTATACGGCAATCTGACCGTGATGGAGAATCTGAGGCTGTTCGCTGTCATATACGGAATGACTGACGCGGAGATCAAGCGTGAGAGTGACCGTATATTCACTCTGCTTGACATGAATCAGATGCGCGACACTCTTGTGCGTGACATTCCTGTTGGCTGGAAACAGAAACTTGCGTTTGCGTCGGCCACCGTGCACCGTCCTGCAATTGTGTTCCTTGATGAACCGACTGGCGGCGTAGATCCGGTGACGCGGCGCAAGTTCTGGGAGCTGATATACCGCGTGTCGGCTGAAGGGATGACCGTATTCGTTACCACCCATTATCTTGACGAGGCGGAGTATTGTAACCGTGTGTCAATAATGGTCGACGGTCGCATTGCCGCGCTTGGCTCGCCCCGGGCTCTGAAAGAGAAATATGCGGCGGATACGATGGATGGTGTATTCAGAACCGTGGCGGCCTCCGCCACAAGAAACGACTGATGCAATGGGCATATTCATATCACTCATAAAGAAAGAGGCCGTGCATATAGTGCGCGACAGACGTACAATGGTCATCACTCTGGTGATGCCTGTGATGCTGTTGTTGCTGTTCGGTTTTGCCATATCGACAGAAGTGAACGACGTAAGGGTAGTGGCGGTTGTCGACCGCCATACGCCGCAGACGCGTGAGATTCTTGAAAGACTGCACGCCGACAGTTATTTCACTTTTCTGGGAATCGTGTCTGACAGCGATGTCGACGGCATGCTCAGACGCGGAGAAACCGATGCGGCGCTGTATCTGCGTACCGACGCCGGAGTGACGGTTCCGCACATAGTCGTCGATGCCTCGAATCCGGTTGTCGGACAGACGTCATCGGCCTATCTGACCGGTATTGTGACAGGCGACAGTGCGTCGGCCGTACTCACCGAGACTCTCTATAATCCGCAGCTGAAAAGCGCATACAATTTCGTGCCCGGCATTATGGGCATGATCTTCATACTTGTCTGCGCCATCATGACGTCGGTGTCGATTGTCAGCGAGAAAGAGAACGGCACCATGGATCTACTGCTTGTCTCGCCGGTGCGGCCGGGCATGGTCATATTCGGCAAGCTGGTGCCATATTTCGCGCTGTCGTGCGTGATTCTTGTTGTGATGCTCGTCATGGCCTACACAGTTCTCGGACTGCCCGCCTCATCGACAATAGCAAGTGTGACAGGCGTTACACTGCTGTATGTCGTGCTGTCGCTGTCGATCGGTCTTCTGGTATCTACGATGGTCGACAACCAGGTCTCGGCACTTGTGGTGTCGGCGGTGCTGTTCATGCTCCCGGTGATCATGCTCTCGGGCATGATATTCCCTGTCGACAATATGCCGCGGGTGTTGCAGTGGCTCTCGGCCGCCATCCCTGCCAGGTGGTATGTGGCGGCGATGCGACGTATGATGATACAGCAGCTCGGATTCATGCATGTGTGGCGGGAAGTGGCGGTACTCGGGGGTATGACTGTCGTCATACTTGGCGTGGCGGTAATGAAGTTCAATTCAACGAAACGGTGACATGAAGTGCTCTGAGAACATGCGGATACTTGGCGCCCTGCTGCGCAAGGAGGTGACGCTGATGCGGCGCAACCCCATAATTCCGAAAATGATACTGGTGATGCCTCTGATGGTGATGCTCGTGCTGCCGCTGGTGGCGACAATGGATGTGCGGAATGTCAGTGTGGCTGTGGTCGACAATGACCGCACACAGCTTTCGCGGCGCCTTGTGGCCGATATGGACGCAACCGCCGAACTGACGGTTACCGCGCTCTGTGGTACCCATTCCGAAGCGATGGCTCAGGTCGAGGAGGGGAGTGCCGACGTGGTGGTGACCATCCCTCCGGAATGGTCACGCAATCCCGGCCCGCTTTATGTCGAGGCCAACGGTGTGGATGCCACACGCGGGGCACTGGGGGCGCGTTATGTGGCCGGTTCGGTGGGGCATACCCTCAGACAGTGGCGCGCGGAAAGCGGTGCCCGCATGCCGTCGGCGTCGGTGACGGTTACCGACTGCTATAACCCCACGCTTGATTTCCGTAACTTCATGATACCGGCCCTGCTGGTGATACTGCTGATACTGATCTGCGGGTTCCTGCCGGCGCTGAATCTGGTGCAGGAGAAAGAGACCGGCACAATGGAGGCGATGAACGTGGCTCCGGTGGGGCGCGGCGTGTTCGTGCTGTCGAAACTCGTGCCCTTCTGGGTCACGGGGCTTGGGGTGATTACCGTGGGGATGGCCGTCGGGGGAATCGTCTACGGCCTGTGGCCTCTGGGCAGTGCGGGTGCCATCTACCTGGCGGCGGTGCTTTTCAGCCTGTTCATGTCGGGCCTGGGGGTGGCCGTGGCCAATCGGTCGCACACCATGCTCCAGGCCATAATGGTGATGTTCGCCTTTATTGTGGTATTCCAGCTGATGGGAGGGCTGTTCACGCCGATCGGGTCGATGCCTGCATGGGCGCAGGCGCTCACCTACGTTGTGCCTCCGCGATATTTCAATGAGATAATGCGCGGGGTGTATCTGCGCGGGGCCAGCGTGGTCGATCTGTGGGGGCAGTATCTCTGCCTTGCCGCGGCGGCCTGTGTGACGTGCCTTGCCGCCGCTCTTACCTACCGTCGTCGCGGGTAGTATAGCCGAGGCATCAGGCCACGGCCGACGGGTCACTGCGGGTCCACATCATACTGCAGTGTCACCCCCTTGAAGGCCGGTGTGCCGCCGAGCTGCTGCCAGAGTTGACGCAGTATGGCCTTTACCTGTGTCATCGGGGCTGTGGGCTCGACCTTCAGCATCACCTGACGGATATAAAGTCCCTGTACACGTCCTACGGGTGGCTCCTCGGGACCGTAGACGCGGCGCCCAAGCAGAGCGCGCAATGCCTCGGCATAGGTAGCGGCCGCAGCCCGTAGGGGCGCAGGTTCGTGGTGGCGCAGGCGCACGATCACGATGCGGGCAAACGGCGGGTAGCAGAACCGCTCGCGCTGGGCAATCTCGGCCCGGTAGAACCCCTCGTAATCACGGGCGCGCACGAATCCCAGGAGGGGATGGGCAGGCTGCCACGTCTGCACCAGCACGCGGGCTGCCTGCCCGGCACGGCGCCCGGCACGCCCGGCCACCTGTGTGAGCATGCAGAATGCGCGTTCCGAGGCCCGGAAGTCGGGTTGGTTTATCAGTCCGTCGGCCGAGACCACCACCACCGTCTCCACTCCGGCGAAGTCAAGCCCCTTGGTGACCATCTGCGTGCCCACGAGGATGTCGGCCTGACGGCGCGAGAAACTGTCGATGATGCGGTCGTATGACTCTTTGGCGCGGGTGGTGTCGAGGTCCATGCGTGCCACGCGGGCGCCGGGGAAGAGGCGGCCGGTCTCCTCCTCGACACGCTCGGTGCCGTAGCCCAGCACCTCTATGGCGGGTTCGCCGCACTGGGGGCACACCTGCGGCAGGGGGTATGCTGCCCCACAGTAATGGCATCTGAGTTCGCGGGCAGCCTGGTGCCAGGTCAGGGCTACGTCGCACTGGCGACAACGAGGCACCCAGGCGCACTGGCGACAGCGCGCCACCGGAGCGTAGCCGCGGCGGTTCTGAAACAGTATGGCCTGACCGCCTGTGCCGAGAGTGTGGCGCACGGCGGCGACCGCCTCGGCCGAGAGGGCGCCGGGACTGTCTTCGCCCGGAGTCCGGCGTATCCCTTTCATGTCTACAATTTCTACCGGGGGGAGAGAGGAGGGAGTGGGGGAATCCGTCCCCTGCCCGTAGCGCTCGGTCAGTTTCACGAGGCCGAACTTGCCTGAGCGCGCTTTCCACGAGGTCTCCACGGCCGGGGTTGCCGAGCCTAACAGGGTGCGCGCCCCGTGCATCTGTGCCAGCACGATGGCGGTGTCGCGGGCGTTGTAGCGCGGAGCCGGGTCGAACTGCTTGTAACTGGGGTCATGCTCTTCGTCGACGATGACCACCCCGAGCCGGGCGAAGGGTAGGAACACCGCCGAACGCGCCCCGATCACTACAAGCGGTTCTGAGGTGGTGAGCAGGCGCCGCCAGATGTCTACGCGCTCGCTGTCTGAGAACTTGGAGTGGCACACCACCACGCGGTCGCCGAACACCCCCTGCAGCCGCCGCGTGAGCTGCGTGGTCAGGGCGATTTCGGGCACAAGGTAGAGAGCCTGGTCGCCACGCGAGAGGGCACGGTCGATAAGGTGCATGTAGACCTCGGTCTTGCCAGAGGCTGTGACGCCGTGCAGCAGCGTCACCGCATGCTCTTTCCAGGACGTCAGAATTTCGTCGCGGGCGCGGGTCTGGGCGGGGCTGAGCTGTGGCAGCGGGCCGGTGGGGCGCCCGTCGTGGCGGAAACGGTTCACCTCGCGGCGCCATGTTTCTACTACTCCCTTTTTCACCAGAGCCGTAAGAATGGCAGGCGAGACTCCGGCGCGCTCGAGCAGGGCGGCACGTGTGACATCAGCCGGCTCGCCGCGCTGGATGCCGCTCATCTCTACAAGCGCCAGCAGAAGTCGCTCCTGCTTCGGCGCCCCTTTGGCCGTGGCGAATGCCGCCGCAACTCCGGCGCGGCCTCCGCTGACACGCACACAGGTCTCGCGGCGCGTGCGGTAGCGCTCAACGAGTTTCTCTGACACGATGGCCGTGCCGCGCGAGATCATGCGGTTCACCAGCGCCGTGGTGCCGCGCTGAGGCAGCGCCTTGGCTATCTGTGCTACCGTCAGGGG
>USKE01000034.1 GCA_900555165.1 uncultured Porphyromonadaceae bacterium
GGGTGCCGGCCACAATAAGGCTGCCGCCGCGGTCGCCACCTTCGGGGCCAAGATCAATCACATGGTCGGCAACCTTGATGACATCGAGGTTGTGTTCGATTATGACCACGGTGTGGCCGCGTGCTATCAGCCGGTTGAACGAGTCGAGCAGCAAGTTGATATCATGGAAATGCAGACCGGTGGTGGGCTCGTCGAAAATAAACAGCGTCGGCTCTGGTTTCTCGCCGCCGAGGAACCAGGCAAGTTTCACGCGCTGGTTCTCGCCACCCGAGAGGGTCGATGACGACTGGCCGAGCTTGATATACCCGAGCCCGACATCCTTCAGGGGCTGGAGGCGGCGCACTATCTTGCGTGTCTGCGCCGAATCATCCTCGCTGAAGAACTCTATGGCCTGCGCCACGGTCATGTCGAGCACATCGTATATGCTTTTGCCACGGTACTGCACCTCAAGCACCTCGGGCTTGAACCGTTTGCCGCCGCATGCCTCGCAGGGGATGGTGATGTCGGCCATGAACTGCATCTCGATAGTGATGGTTCCCTCCCCCCTGCACTCTTCGCAACGGCCCCCTTCGGCGTTGAACGAAAAATACGCTGGGGTGAAACCCATCTGTTTCGACAGCGCCTGAGAGGCGTAGAGCAGACGGATCTCGTCGTAAGCCTTGAGATATGTGGCCGGATTAGAGCGCGATGACTTGCCGATGGGGTTCTGGTCAACGAACTCCACGGCCGAGATGCGCCGCAGGTCGCCACCCAGACCGCCGAAGGCGCCAGGGGCGTCTGATGCCTCGCCGAGATGGCGCAACAGGGCGCGGTAGAGGATGTCGCGCACAAGTGTGGACTTTCCCGAACCGCTGACGCCGGTGACAACGGTGAGTACTCCAAGCGGGAAACGTACGTCTATATCCTTGAGGTTATGCTCGCGGGCTCCTTTGACCGCGATATAGCTTGACGAGCGGCGGCGCGTCTGCGGCACGGCCACAGACATCTGTCCGGTAAGATATTTTGCGGTATAACTCTCTTTTGCGTCTGCGAGGCGGTCAACCGGACCGTCGTAAACAATCTCGCCCCCGAGACGCCCTGCAAGCGGGCCCACGTCGATAATCCAGTCGGCGGCCTCCATGATCTCGCGGTCATGCTCCACAACCACAACGGTGTTGCCGATCTGCTGGAGGCGGCGCAACACACCTATCAGGCGCTCGGTATCGCGGCTGTGAAGCCCGATCGAAGGCTCGTCGAGGATATACAGCGACCCTATCAGCGCCGAGCCCAGCGATGTGGCCAGGTTGATGCGCTGGCTCTCGCCGCCCGAGAGGGTCGACGACAGGCGGTCGAGCGTAAGATATTCCAGTCCCACCTCGACAAGAAAGCCCAGGCGCGAGGTTATCTCGGCCAGCAGACGTTTCGCCACGGCGGCGTCGTGCGGGGTGAGTTCGAGTGTGTCGAACCACCGGCGCAGGTCGCCGACAGGCATTTTCACCAGGTCGGCGATGGTCTTGCCACCCACGCGCACATACATCGCCTCGGGGCGCAGACGCGAGCCGTGGCACGCCGGGCACACGGTCTTGCCGCGGAACCGCGCCTTCATCACGCGGTACTGAATCTTATGCTGGTTCTGGTCAAGCATACGGAAGAATCCGTCGATTCCCTCGAAACCGCGCGTGCCATGCCACAGGGTATCCTTCTCAGACTGCGTGAGTTCGCAATACGGCTTGTGTATGGGGAATCCGGTCTGGGCCGCCACGTGGATGAACTGGCGTTTCCACTCGCTCATCTTGTCACCTTTCCAGGGGGCGACGGCGTCGTTATAGACTGACAGCGCCGGATTGGGTATCACAAGCCGCTCGTCGATGCCGATGGTCTTTCCGAACCCTTCGCACACAGGACATGCACCGTAAGGGTTGTTGAAGTTGAAGAGCAGGTCTGACGGCTCCATGAACTCGATGCCGTCAGCCTCGAAACGCCGTGAGAATTCATGGCGGTGCACCCCGCCGTCGCCCCACCCCGCCAGCACGGCGGCATCGTGCCCCTCGAAAAACGCGGTCTCCACGGAATCGCCCATTCGGGTGATCTCGTCGGCCTCGTGCGATACCACAAGACGGTCAACCAGCAGTTCATAACCGGGATTCACCTTCGGGAGACTGGGGTCGGCGAGCAGGTCGTCGAACTCAAAGAAAGCGCCGTCGCGGTACAGACGCGAATAGCCGGCTCCGCGGAGAACCTCGATATGCTGTGCCAGAGTGCGCCCGTCGGGCACGAACAGCGGCGCCACCACGGCCACACGGGTGCCGTCGGGATATGCCAGGGCGGCCTCTACCACATCGGTCACGGTGTGCCGCTTGACCTCCAGCCCGCTCACGGGCGAGAATGTGTGCCCCACACGGCCGAAAAGCAGACGCATATAGTCGTAAATCTCGGTTGAGGTGCCCACGGTACTGCGCGGATTGCGCGTGTTCACCTTCTGCTCGATGGCGATGGCCGGGGGCAGGCCGTGGATGAAGTCTACCTCGGGTTTCTGCATCTTGCCAAGGAACTGGCGGGCATAGGCCGACAGACTCTCGACATAGCGCCTCTGCCCCTCGGCATAGAGCGTATCGAACGCCAGCGACGACTTGCCCGAACCCGACAGTCCCGTGACCACGACCAGCTTGTTGCGCGGCACGTCAAGACTCACATTCTTGAGATTGTTGACGCGGGCGCCTTTTATAATGATATCAGATGATGTCTTCATTTGGAATTAATATATACAAAGTTAGCCATTTTTTCGCTGACCTTGCGTGATATTAAATTAAATTAGCTTAATTTGCGGTGCGTTAATAAAGTAGCTGAAACACGAGTTGAAAGTTCGGCAACGGGCCGAACATTCCCGCACCGCGGGGCGTTTACAATACAAAATCTCATAAACCCACTAAAAGACCAAATTATTATGAAAAATCTGGATATCGTTCTGGCAGTTGTGGGCGGCGCTCTGGTAGGCGCATCGCTCGGCCTGCTTTTCGCCCCCAAGAAAGGCGAAGATACCCGTTCTGAAATCCTTGACTACCTCAAGTCGAAAGGCATCAACCTCAAACGCAGCAAGCTCGAACAGCTCGTTGACGAAATCGAAGAGGCAGCCGCGAAATAAACGGGTCATGCCGCTTACCATAACCGAATAACCAACTAAAGACAATATTACCACAATGAAAGGTCTGAATTTACTGTATGCATTCCTCGGGGGTGCTATCGTAGGTGCCGGTGCCGCACTGCTGCTGGCACCCGAGAAAGGTGAAGACATGCGCGCCGAAATCAAATCGCTGCTGCGCAAATACGGTCTCTGCAAGTGCACCAAAGAGGAAGAACTCGAGGAAATCGTCGACGAAATCGCCGCCGAAATCAAGAAATGAGATTTTCTTCCATAAAATAATCCGATTGCCGGGGATATGGCCGTGCCACATCCCCGGCAACCGATAGTTACCCCCGTAATCCTGACATCACATTCCACGTCATCATGAATTCCGACAGCCCGTTCTCAGCAAGATTCCAGACAATCCGCGACCGTCTGAAGAGCCTCTGCCACCTGTATATCGAGAAAGCCAAACTCACACTGGCCGAACGCATGACCCTGCTGCTTTCAGCCGGACTGATACTGTTTGCCTGTTCCCTGCTATGCATAATGGGGCTGGCATTCCTGTCGGGTTCGCTTGTGATGCTGTTGGGCCAATGCGTGTCTGACATCGCTGCATGGGCAATTGTAGGAGGAATCTACATACTGATCGCCGCCCTGATTATATTGTTGCGCAAGCCGCTGGTCATCAACCCGGTGGCGCGTTTCATCTCGCGTCTAATACTCGGCGACGAGGATGCCACCGAACCCGGCACCGACCGTTCGGCCACCGACAACCGTTTCAAACAGTAACCCTGAAAACAACATTACAATGAAGAACGACAAAACACTACTTGTCCCCAAACGCAAATTCAAGGGTTACACCATAGAGGATATCAAATACCGGCAGCTCGTGAACGACCTCAAGATCAAAATCGAGCAAGACAAGCTCATGCTTGAGATCATGCCACCAGAGCCTCCGCTTGGGGTAAGCACATCAACCGTGTCGCAACGCATCGACATGATCATCACCTACGGCCAGATGGCATTCATGGCTTTCAAAATCGTGCGCCGCGTCCGCTCCTTCTTCCAGAAATTCCGCCAGTAAACCCGCGTAATCCCGCAAAAACACGCCATCCAGCACTCCAGAATTGTTTCTGATTGCTATGTGAATCTAATGCACCCTAAAGGGTGTAATATATCTCGTTTTAAAATATTTTATACCCTTTATGGTGCAGCGTGAACATAATTCATTATATTTGCACCCTAAAGGGTACATTTTATGACTCAATTAGCAAAATACGTTAAGGAGATGCGCAAGCAGTTCGGACTTACGCAAGTTGACCTGTCACAGAAATCCGGTGTCGGATTGCGCTTTGTACGGGAGCTTGAACAAGGGAAAACGACTCTTCGCCTTGATAAGGTGAATCAGGTTCTGGCATTGTTCGGTGCAGAAATGACACCCGCAAAAATCACAGAGGCATGAAACAGGCGAAGGTATTTCTTAACAACGTGACCGCCGGTATTCTGACCGAAAATGATATGGGTTATGAATTTCGTTATGATTCCGACTATCTCAAATCTGATGGTGCCGTTGCGGTAAGTCTGACTTTGCCGCTTACAGATAGGACGTACCGCGACAAGGTACTGTTCCCGTTCTTTGACGGACTTATCCCTGAAGGCTGGCTACTCGATATAGCTGAACAGAGCTGGAAAATATCTGCCCGAGACCGATTTTCTTTGCTGCTTGCCTGTTGCAAAGACTGCATCGGCAACGTCAGCGTCAGACCTGTGGAAAGAAAGGAGGTCGGTAATGAATAAATGTCTGTACTGCTATAAGCCGTTGACCAAGGGAGAAATCGATTTCCATAAGGCGTGTGCCCGCAAAATATTTGAAACGACCACTGTGCCGGTATTGCCATATACCCGAGCCAACATACGGGATTTGGCACGGGAGATTGTTGCGGCCAGTACAACCGTGACAGGGGTGCAGGCCAAATTGTCGCTTGAAATCTCGCGTGGCCAGCGGGGAGCGCCCCAACGATTCACCATTGTAGGATTATGGGGCCGCTTTATACTCAAACCGCAGACCGACCGTTTCGCCAACCTTCCGGAAAATGAAGATTTGACCATGCACATGGCCAAGGCAGCCGGAATAAAGACCGTACCGCATTCACTGATGCGGTTTGCCGATGGCGAACTATGTTACATTACCCGCCGCATTGACCGCACCAGGAAAGGAGGCAAGATTGCGATGGAGGATATGTGCCAGATTTCGGAACGACTGACCGAGGATAAATACAAGGGATCATACGAACGTATCGCAAAACTGATACGTCAATATTCTTCTGCGCCCCTGCTTGATATCGTCAACTTCTGGGAAGTTGTACTGTTTTCCTGGCTAACAGGTAATGCCGACATGCATCTAAAGAACTTTTCACTATTCAGACCGGTCGACAATTATATACTCACCCCGGCATATGACCTGCTGTCAACCGCACTCGCAATGCCCGAGGATGACGAGGAGCTGGCACTGACTCTTAACGGCAAGAAGAAACGGATAAAACGAGAGGATTTTGAAAAAGCCATGCGTGACAGCGGTATGGATGAAAAAGCCATCAGTAACCTATTCAACAGATTCTCCATAGCTATACCCAAATGGCACAAGCTGATACAGGAGTCTTTCCTACCCTCGGATTTACAGGAAACCTATCATGACAAGATAGACACAATGGCGAGGAGGATTTTAGAGGCTGTCTGACAGAGATTATTCAACAAACTCCAAATCGCGTTCCCGCAATTACGCAATATGGCGGGGATTAGGTTTTTTCGACAGAAACGCCAGTAAATTCGCGGAGAAAAGTGTAAATTTGTGCTGAAAAAACGTTTCACGCACCGAACATGAACGATTACATCCTGCTACGTACCGACATCAGACCCGCGTCAGAGACCGCGACCGACGTCATGGCCGCCATGCTTGCCGACGTCGGGTTTGAAAGCTTTGTACCCGATGCCGACGGCCTCGACGCATATATCAAAGAGGAACTCTATGACGCCGATGCCGTCAGGGCCATTGCCGACAGTTTTCCCATGCCTGACACGACCATAACCACCACAGCCACGCGCGTCGAGGGGCAGGACTGGAACCACGAGTGGGAGAAGAATTATTTCAAACCGATTGTTGTGGCCGACAGGTGCGTGATACACAGCTCGTTCCACACCGATTACCCGAAGTGCGAATACGACATCTCGATAGATCCGAAAATGGCTTTCGGCACGGGGCACCACGCCACCACATCGCAGATAATATCGGCACTGCTGAGCCTTGACCTCACGGGCAAGGCGGTGACAGACATGGGTACCGGCACGGGCATCCTGGCCATACTCAGCGCCATGCGCGGCGCGGCGCCTGTGAGCGCGATAGAGATAGACCCCGCCGCCGAAATCAACGCCCGCGAGAACGTAGCCTCGAACGGTCACCCGGAAATCAACGTCCTGCTCGGCGACGCCGCCAGGCTGGCCGATGTCCCCAAGGCCGACGTATTCATAGCCAACATAAACCGCAACATCATCACCGGCGACCTGCACAACTACGTGAAGGCCATGAAACCGGGCGCCACAATGTTGCTGAGCGGTTTCTACGAGTCAGACATTCCCGTCATAATGGCCACGGCCTCGCCGCTGGGCCTCACCGAACACTCGCACACAGTGAAAGGCGACGGCTGGGCCTGCCTGCGTCTAACCTATAACCCCTGACAGATGCGCATATTCAGACACATCACATTTGCGCTGGCGGCGGCATGTGCCGCGCTCACGGCGTCGGCACAGCAGACCGTCACCGTGGCCGACGTGGTGACGCTCGTCGAGGCCAAGGACTCCACAGCCCCAACGGATACCGAGCCGGCCGAGGCGCCCTCGATTTTCGGCGGCCAGCACAGGCGGCAGGGTCTGCGCCATTTCTCGTGGGGCGTCGACCTGGGCACCGGTGTAGACATGACCGCCAACGACATGAGTTTCTTCTCGATCCACGCCTACCTGGGCTACAAGAGCAATGTGTTGCGTTTCCTCGGCGTGGGTACCGGCATGGACATAATGATGAACAATCCGTCGCGCTCACATCCGCTTTATGCCATGCTGCGCACGTCGTTCAGCAACAGGCCGAGGCTCTGTTTCCTCGACATGCGGGCCGGCGTATCGTTCAACAGCATGTTCGACTACAAGTCGCAGACCGGTTTCTACGGCAAATTAGGATTCGGTTTCGTGCTTGCCAAGGGCAAGAGTTTCTCGTCGCACATCATAATCGGCTACACGTTCATGCCGATGCACGACGTGTGGGAACAGCCCGAACCCGCACCCGATGACAACACCGGTACCGCTCCCGAGGTGATACGTCACGCGCTGCCCGACCTGCATTACGCATCCATACGCATAGGATGCGCGTTCTGACCCGACCGCTCGCCCAATAAACCTGTTAACAAAGACTAACCTGCCCGCTTCAACCTTTGGTGCGGGCAGGCTGTTTTAATGATACCGGATGCCGTATGCACATGTGCGTGCGGGGTGCCCGGCAATTGAAACCGACAACCAAAATCAAGAATATGGAACGTAAAATTTCTGTCGACGACCTGCGCAAGGCGGTCTATGACGCCTATGAAGAGGTCAAATCAATCAAAGAGGGCACAATCGACCCGCGCAACGCCGGGGCCGACCCCAAGGCCTTCGGCATCACGGTTGTGCTGCCCGACGGCACCACAATCGAGAAGGGTGACACCCAGGTGAAATCACCCCTGGGGTCTATCGTCAAAGTGCCTGTATCGTCGGTTCTGTTCACACAGAACAAGCCCATGGAGCTGATCAAGAAATCCGGACAGTGCCCCTGCCACAAGGTCGAGGCCAAACCGCGCGACCTGGCATTCAGCGCACATGGCGTACGCGCCTTCTCGGCCATCGAGCCTACAGGCGATCCCGAATCGAAGTGGAACCTCGTGGAGAACCGCATGACCGACCTCATGGGGTCGGCTCCCGAACTTGATGACAAAGTCTATCAGGCCCTTGAGAAAGAGGCCGCCGACAACGATCTGGTCAACAAGCTTGCCACCGACGGATACTATCTCTATGACGATGCCAAACTGTCGGTCGACCTGTATCTCAAAGGCCTCTCGATGACAGCATCTACCAGCCAGCTCGCCATGATGGGTGCCACCATCGCCGCCGACGGTGTGAACCCCGCCACCGGCCGCATTGTCTTTGACGGCGCCATCACCCAGAATATCGTGGCCCTCATGGCCGCCAAAGGCCCCCACAAGATGCGCGCTCCGTGGCTCCCGGCCGCAGGGAACCCCCCCCAACCGTCGACCGACAGCCCCATTCTGGGCATCCTTCCGGGCACCATGGCCATCGCCGCATACGGCGCCGAGCTCAACCCCGCAGGTGTCAGCGTCAAAGCCACCCGCGCCATCATCTCGGTGATGCAGAAACTTGACATTTCCATCTTCTCGTCAGCCCGCGTTAAATTCGTCTGACAACCTTGATTACTAAACAACATGCCCCGCACCGGATTGCCGATGCGGGGCATGTTGTCTTTAGAGGCTGTCGGGTATTTGCCGCGGCTGAAGAGACGCAGCAGTTCGCCCACCCAGAGCACAAGCGATGTCGACCCGATGATGATGACCCAGTCAGTGAACTTCAGGGGCACCACATTGAAGAATTCGCGGCCAAGCTCGACAATGGCAATCTGCCCCACAAGTATGGCCAGCACAATGAACGTGAACCCGGCGTTGCCCTTGAAATGCAGGGCTGAACGGCCAGTGGCGTATGCGCGGGCGTTGAACAGGTTCCAGAACTGCAGAAACACGAATATCGTGAAGAACAGCGAGAGCTCGTAAGGGGTCAGCCCGGTGTTTGCGCCGAAAGGCACGCGGCCTATCTGCGTGAGCGAGTCGAGCTCGGTGTGCTGGAAATACCACAGTATCCCCAGCAACAGGAAGAAGAAGAACGCCCCTACGCCGATGATCGATGCCCACATCGGGCGCGACACGATGAACGCCGTGCGCGGGCGCGGCTTGTCGTGCATCACAGCGGGGGTTGGTGCCAGCGAGGCCAGGGCCATGGCGGCGAACGTATCCATTATCAGGTTCACCCACAGCATCTGTGTAACCGTAAGCGGCGACTGCAAGCCCATGAACGCGCCGGCAAGCACGATAAGGCATGCGGCCACGTTGACGGTCATCTGGAAGAGCACGAACCGCTGAATGTTAAGGTAGAGCGAACGGCCCCACATCACGGCGCGCCCTATCGAGGTGAACGAATTGTCGATTATGGTAATGTCTGACGCCTCTTTGGCAACCGAGGTGCCGTCGCCCATCGAAAGCCCCACATGGGCCGTCTTGAGTGCCGGGGCGTCGTTGGTGCCGTCGCCGGTCACGGCCACCACCTCGTTGTTGCGCTGCAGGGCCTCGACGAGACGTTTCTTGTCGAGCGGACGCGCGCGTGCTATGATCTTCAGGTCGCCCACGCGGCGCTGCAGGTCGTCGTCGGTCATTGCGGCGATGTCGGCGCCGGTGGTGATGTTGCGGTCGCCGTCGCCGGGGAGTCAGAGCCCCACCTGACGGCCGATCTCGCGTGCCGTGGCGGGGGTGTCGCCGGTAACGATCTTCACTTTCACGCCGGCATCGAGCACCTCGTTGATAGCGGCGGGTACATCGGGGCGCACGGGGTCGGCTATTGCCACCGCGCCGAGGAAACGCAGGTCAAGCCCTTTGGCTGTCTCACGCAGGTTCGCCAGATCAGGGCGTGCACCGGGCGCGAGACGTGCCACGGCAAAACCAAGCGTGCGCATGGCCTGGTTCTGATAGCCGAGCAGAAGAGCATCGACATCGGCGCGCGACACGCCGTCGGGCATCGTGCGGCAGAGCGACATCACGATTTCAGGCGCGCCCTTCACATAAAGTGTCTCGGCGCCGGTGCTGTCGCTTATCACAGTGGCCATGAACTTGTTTTCGGTCGAGAATGGCAGTTCCTCCACCACATCCACCGCCGATTTGAGCTTTGTATAGTCGAGCCCCTGCGACGCAAGCCAGAGCAGCAGCGCCCCCTCGGTGGGGTTGCCGAGCACCTTGGGTTTCTCGCCCGACACGGTCTCGAGCTGTGCGGTAGAGTTTACCGCAATCCCTTCGGCGATGACGCGGCTCAGGGGGTCTGCGCCGAGTTTCTGGCCGTCGAGACCGAAGAAGTCTGTCTTATAGACCTGCATCTGGTTCTGCGTGAGCGTGCCGGTCTTGTCGGTGCATATCACGGTTGTGGCGCCCATGGTCTCGCAGGCGTGGAGCTTGCGCACCAGGTTGTTGGTCTTGAGCATACGGCGCATCGACAGCGCCAGCGAAAGCGTCACGGCCATCGGCAGCCCCTCGGGCACCGACACCACCACGAGTGTCACGGCTATCATCACCGTCTGCAGCAGGTAGGCCATCAGGTGGCCGAAGTCGTGCGCCACAGTCGGGTCGGTGAAATACATTATCAGTCGACCGGCCACAATGAGGATGCCGATGACATAGCTCACGCGCGAGATCACCTTGCCCAGGCCGTCGAGCTGCTCGCTCAGCGGGGTCTTGACCGAATCGTCGATCTGCGCGGCCTCGAAGACCTTGCCGTTCTCGGTGTGGTCGCCCACTGCGAAGACGCGCATCACGCCGTGCCCTTCCATCACCTTTGTGCCGCGCATCACCTGGTTTGAGGGGAATGTGGCCTCGGGGTCGAAATCATCAGGGTTGACGGTCTTATGGGCCGAGGGTTCGCCGGTGAGGGTCGACTCGTCGACGTTCAGGCTCACTGCCTCAAGCAGTTCGCCGTCGGCTGGAATCTCTCCGCCGGTGTTAAGCACCACGATGTCGCCCACCACGATATCCTTTTTCGGGACTTCAGCGATGACGCCGTTGCGCCATACCTGCACGGCCTCGTCGTCACTGACCTTGTTGAGCAGGTTGAACTCCTTGTCGGCCTTGCGCTCGAAGATGAACCCGAGGCCGGTGGCCAGGAAAATGGCGGCGAAAATGCCTATCGGTTCAAAGAATACCTTGAACTCGCCGTCAAGATTATACTCATAGATCGAAATGCCGATCGAGGCCACTCCGGCCACAAGCAGGATTATGATCAGCGGTTCACGGAATTTGTCGAGAAACAGTCGCCATGCCGCACGGCGTTCCTTCGGGGTGAGCACATTGGCGCCATGTTCGGCGCGACTCTGCTGCACCTGGCTGTCGGTCAGCCCCTTGAATTGTTGTTGTGACATGCTTTCAGTAATTGCAAATATGAGCGCAAAGTTAACTATAATTTCACATTTATGACATTACAACAAATAACCCGCCCCCATATTTCACAAAAATTTAATGACAGTGTGCCATAATGCACAGTCAGGACATCCCCACGCACATAATCCCCATTCAGAAACCGCTACAATACCAGGTTCGCGATAGAACCATAAATAGGTTTGAGGTGGGTATTAATGTTGGCATTAATGTTGGTATTAATGTTGGTATTCATTGTAGGGTCGCTACATGTAGCGACCGATTACCGATTGAATACCAGATATATAAATCATACAGGGTGCGGTCGCCACATGTGGCGACCGCTTACCAA
>USKE01000035.1 GCA_900555165.1 uncultured Porphyromonadaceae bacterium
GAGTATTGGGCGAGGAAGAAGGGACAGGCTGCGCTGGATCAGAAAAACGCCGCCCTTGCCGCAGAGGGCAAGCCCACCAAGCCGACACGCTTTGAAACCGACAAGGAGAAGCTGCGCCAGATCATCCGAAAAACGCTGAACGAATCGTTCACCGTCGAGGATTTTACGCAAAAGCTCCTGCAATACGGCGTGACTGTCAAGGAGAGCCGAGGACGGTTTTCCTATTTTACCCCTGACCGTACAAAGCCCATCACGGCGCGGAAGCTGGGCGACAGCTTTGACAAAGCCGCTGTGCTTGCCGCTTTGGAGCAAAACGCCCTACGTTTTGAGCATACCCTCACTTCAAATGATGCTATTCCGCTTGACCGCACCCTATCTTCAAACGAGGGTGCTTCCGGCAGGACTGCCCCGAAGCAGAGCGCACCGCAAGCCCCCTCCATTGGGCGCATGGTTGACCGTGAAGCAAAACGCGCCGAGGGCAAAGGCATCGGCTATGACCGCTGGGCGTCAATGCACAACCTCAAGGCATGGTCGAAAACCTTTATGTACTTGCAGGAGCATGACCTTCTATCCCCGGATAAGCTGAGCGCCGCCGTGGATGCCGCCGGTGCACTCGCCTGCGGCGTACAAGCCGGGAATCGGCTCCCCCCCCGGGGTGCGGGCCCCCGCCAGTATGGCAACGGCACATCTGATTCTACGTACTATGTTCATATCCTGTGGCATTTTTCTGACAAATTACTGTATGGAACCGGAGGTGACGCGGGTGTCAGCCTCCGTTAATATGTTGCAGACCCCGGTTTTCACCTGTTATGTAGGGACATCGCTTTGCGATGTCTGACCGGTTCTCAGCGAAATAACCCAACATGCCAAAGGCATGTCCCTACAATTCGAGGAGTTTTGCAACTCCCTCCTATTTAACCGCCAAAAGCAACCGGAACAGGCCCGGCTGCTTTTGGCGATTCTTGAAGAAAAGTATTGTGTTTTATTATTTAATCTCGTGCGTGACAGCGCCCCGGGCAAGGCATCACTTTGATTTTTTCGTGGAGCGCAGACGGTGATGCTGTTTCATCATGTCGCGTGCGAACTGCCGCTCTACGCCCTTGAGCCTGAAGAGCTGTTTTTTGGTCAGGATGGTCTTGAACTTCTCCATGTACTCTTTCTCGGTCTGGGCCGACTCCACGCGGGCATCGTAAAGGGCTTCGGCGCCCTTCTCGTATTCGGTGTCGGTGGCGTCGGGAGTGTCGGCTATACGGCGCTCCATGGTGCGGGCCTCGTCCTCGATCTTCATAGTCTTGTCTTCCATCTCCTCATAGAGCGGGAAGAACTTGTTCTGCTGCTCGCGCGAAAGATCCAGCTCCTTGACGAAATAGCTGCGCTTGTACTGGCGCATCTCGTTCATCCACTGGGCGCGCTCCGAGCCATACTTCTGCTGGGCCGACACCGCGGCGGGGAGAGCCGTGACCACGGTGAGTATCATGAAAAGTAAAATCCTGCGCATTTCAGTCTATACAATGAATTCGTGCATCGGTTTGTTCACTCGGCCGGCATAAGGGAGTCTATTTCTGAGAAATCGGCTACATCAAGCGAGTCGTCATAGATCTCGTCATAGATGTCGCGGGCCGAGATGTCATCGTTTATATATTCGTAGATGAAATTGTCGTCGCTCAGGGCGTCGCTCAGGGCGCGGTTGTTGTCGATCGAGAGGTCGACACCTGCGGGCGACATTATGGTGAACATCTTGAGCATACACCAGATGCCGGCAAACATGGCCGCCATGTAGACGTATGGCCTGATCGTCCCCCACAGCGACTTGCGCGGCGCCCGACGGCGGGGCTGCTCGGCCTCGGGGTTGACGGGGAGCGATTCGGCCATCTTCGAGACGAACTGCTCGAAGAAACCGTCAGGCACCGTCATGCCGTCGTTGCGGCCGATGCGGGCGAGTATGTCTTGATTGTCTTTCATCTCTGTGTTTTTGAAACATTGCAAGATTTTGACTCGCCGGAGGGGGCAAGGTTTAAACCGGACGGCAAGTTTTTCCGACTTTTTCGCCATTTTTACCCACATTGAGCGCAATGGTCTTCATAACACTGTGCAGACCAGCGGATTGATGAGCGCGCCGGTCAGTCGTTGTTTTCAAAATATTGTTCGATTTTCTTTACCGCCAGGTGGTATGAGGCTTTCAGCGCGCCCACCGAGGTGCCGAGTATCTCCGACATCTGCTCGTATTTCATCTCGTCATAGTATTTCATATTGAATACCATGCGTTGTTTTTCGGGAAGGGTGGCCACGGCCTTGCGCAGTTTCAGCGCCAGTGCGTCGCCGTCGGTCCACTCGTCGCTCTCGATAAGGTTGACGAGATGCGATTCTTCATCATCGAGACTGAGGCTCAGGCGCTTGCGTTCGCGCGAGAGATGCGTGATGCTCTCGTTCAGGGCAATCTTGTATAGCCAGGTCGACAGTTTGGCCTCGCCGCGGAAATTCTCGATCGACTGCCACGCCTTCAGAAATGTGTTCTGGAGTATGTCAGATGCGTCATCGTGAGACTCCACCATGCGGCGTATCTGCCAGTATAGCGGCTCAGAGTAGAGCCGCATCACATCGTTGAACGCCGCGCGGCAACTCTCGGGCTGTCGCAGACGCTCCACCAGTTCCTTTGATTCCTTGGGTATCTCGCGTGACATAAATCTGTTCGGGGGTCAAATTTAACAATTTTCCGGCGAAAATCGGGTCTTCCACCACACCTTTTTAATATTTATCACTTATTTTAACCACCCCGAGCACTCTCTGACAGGCGCGGAGCCGTATATGCAATATTTATTTAACAAATTTGTCGTAACTTTGCCGTCTCAAAACCGATTATGTCACTGAGACACGCATTTCTTGCCACAGCACTCGCAGTAGCCGCCACAGTCATGGCCGCAGAGACCGAGCAGGCCGACACCCTGATGTCGCTGCGCGAGGTCACCGTCACGGCCATAAAGGGGGGTACAATGGCCAACGCCGACCAGGCCGTGACCGACATAGGGCGCCGCGCCATAGAGAGGCTGGGCATCGTCAACCTAAAGCAGACGGCGCTGATAGCCCCGAATTTCTACATCCCCGACTACGGTTCGCGCATGACCTCGACCATTTACGTGCGCGGTCTCGGGGCTCGCATCGACCAACCCGTGGTGGGGCTGAACGTCGACAACGTGCCCATCGTCAACAAAGACAATTTCGATTTCGACCTGGCCGACATAGACCGGGTGGAGATACTGCGCGGCCCGCAGAACATACTCTACGGGCGCAACACCATGGCCGGACTCATAAACATATACACCCTCTCGCCGCTGAGCTACGAGGGGGTGCGGCTGAGCGCCCGCTACGGCACGCACAACACCTTCAGCGCGTCGGCGGCACTGTACCGGCGCCTCGCCACGGGGCTGGGCATGTCGCTGTCGGCCCAGTGCTCGGGCACCGACGGCTATTACCGAAACGCTTACAACGACACCCCCGTGGGACGACAGCGCGACTGGAACGTGCGCTGGAAAACCGCCTGGCGACCGGCTCCGAACGTCATCTTCGAGAATGCCGCCACCCTGAGCGGCACGCGCCAGAACGGATATGCCTACGCCCCGGCCGGCACAAAAGTCGTGAACTACAACGACACATGCTTTTACCGGCGCCTCAGTTTCACCGACGGCCTCACGGTAAAGCACTCGTTCGGCGGAATCGATTTCTCATCGATCATCTCCTTCCAGTACCTGAACGACAACATGACACTCGACCAGGATTTCCTTCCGGTCGATTACTTCACCCTCAGCCAGATGCGCCATGAATGGGCTCTGACGGCCGACTTCGTGGCCCGAGGGCACAGCGGCTCCTGGCACTGGCTGGCCGGGCTTTACGGCTACGGGCGCCGCGGCGAGATGAACGCCCCCGTATGTTTCGGCGACTACGGCATCAGTCAGCTCATCGAGCGCCACGCCAACACCATGGCCCAGGACTACCCCCTGCGGTGGGACGAGCGGTCACTGCTGCTCGGAAGCCGTTTCACCCTCCCCTCGGGGGGCGCATCGGCATACCACCAGAGCGAGTTCCGCCTCGGCGACTGGAGCCTCACCGCCGGACTGCGGTTCGACTGGGAACATGTGGGAATCGACTACCACAGCCATGCCAACACATCTTACACCATATACCAGGGCGACCCCTCTCTGGGCATCCCCTACCTGCAGGTGCCGCTGGTAATCGACGAGCGCGGAAAGCTGTCGCGCGACTTCTGCCAGCTCCTCCCCAAGGTCTCGGTGTCATACCGGCTGCCGGGCTCCACGGGCAACATCTTTATCTCGGCCACCCGCGGCTACAAGCCGGGGGGCTACAACACGCAGATGTTCTCAGACGTGCTTCAGCAGAAACTCATGGCACAGTTAGGGGTGAGCATGAAATATGACGTCGACGAAATCATATCATACGACCCCGAGAAAAACTGGAACTTCGAGGGCGGCGCGCACCTCTTCATGCTCGACAACCGTCTGCAGGCATCGGCCACGCTGTTCTGGATAGAATGCACCGACCAACAGATAACAATGTTCCCCGCCGGTTCCACCACCGGACGCATTATGGCCAACGCCGGCAGGACACGCTCGCGCGGCGTGGAAATCTCGGCCGCATACGACAGCGGCAACGGCCTTACGCTGCGCGGGGCATACGGCCTGACCGACGCACGTTTCCGCCGGTTCGACAACGGGCGCCAGGATTTCTCGGGCAACCGCGTGCCATACGCCCCGCAGAACACCATGTTCGCCGGTGCCGGCTGGAACCGCCCCGTCACAGGCGCCGGCCCCCTGCACGGATACGGCCTGGAACTCAACGCCCGCGGCGTGGGACGCATCTGGTGGGACGAGGCCAACACCGTGTCACAGCCGTTCTATATCACCCTCTCGGCTCGTGCCCGAGCGCTCATAGACCGTTTCACCGTGGAATTGTGGGCCGACAATATCACCGGCACGCAATATGACACATTCTATTTCGTTTCTATAGGGAACCCGTTCCTGCAGCGCGGCCCGAAATTCACCATCGGCGCCACACTAAAATGGGACTTCGGGTTCTGACCCGCACCTAAACCACGCACACATAACTGTTTACAACATATTCCATAACTTAAGCAATGAAAATTCTTAAAACACTGGCATCGGCCATGGCGGCAGCACTGATTCTGCTCACCACCTCGTGCCTGGGCGACAACGAGGGGAAACAGCCCAACTCATGGACCGCCTCGCTCCGTCCCACCGACAATTTCACCGCCGTCAGAGACATGAAGACCGGAAACTGGACCTCATACGCCGGCGCCTCAATCTCCATGGCCTACGACTTCGACCGCGTGGCCATGCAGCTCACCGTGGCAAACATGCAGGTAGCGTCAGACAAGATGCTGACCTTCTCGCTCCCCTTCATGACCTACAGCGTGCGCAACGACGGCACCCTGGTGCTTGACCAGACAGGCCCCTTCACCGTAACAGGCACAAACGGCCTCACCTATCAGATTTCTGACGTCTATGTGTCGCTGCGCACACCGAGGAACGCCCCTGCCATCGTCGACATCAATTTCAACATCGGCTCGGACTATAAAGTGCAGGTGATGCCCGTATACAACTACTTCGGCGGCGTGACCGAGATCACCTACCCCGACGAAGGCGATGTGTCGACCGTCGGCAAAGGCCATTTCTCGACACAGCAGACCTACTATAACGCGGCACTCGACTACAAGTCGCGGACGGCAAGCCTCTACATGTTCCAGCCCAAGTTCGCCGACAACATGCCGCAGATGCTCGGTTTCATTTTCAAGGACGTGCCCTTCACCCTTTCAGACGAAGGTCTGAAATTCAAGTCTGATGCCCTCACCCCCCACAAAATCACAAGTTTCGGCGCCGACGGCAGCGTGAACAGCCAGCCCGAGCCCAACTTCAACGTCACCGACCTCGAAGGCACCATGAGAGTCGCCAAGACCCTCTCGTTCCAGTTCGACTGCAAGATGGGCGAGGCCAGATTCTCGGGCACTCCCCTCACCGAGCAGCCCTCGGCCAACTGACACCCGCGTAAACCGCACGCATAAAGCGATGTGCCGTAAAAAATTTCGGCACATCGCTTTGTTTATCATGGCTGTTTCGCTAAAATTTTGTAAATTTGTTGCCGGAAACCAACAAAGCCCAAGCGGCCGCGTTGCCATAGTTGAAACTCAACATCAAACTACCTTATAACAATATGGTAAACTACAAAGACCTCGGCCTGGTGAACACCCGCGAGATGTTCGCCAAAGCCATCAAGGGCGGCTATGCCATCCCCGCCTTCAACTTCAACAACATGGAGCAGCTCCAGGCCATCATCAAAGCTGCCGCTGAAGAGAAATCACCCGTTATCCTGCAGGTATCGAAAGGCGCACGCAACTACGCCAACGCCACCCTGCTCCGCTACATGGCTCAGGGCGCCGTGGCTTACGCCAAGGAACTCGGCTGGGAGCACCCCCAGATCGTTCTTCACCTCGATCACGGCGATTCGTTCGAGCTCTGCAAAGACTGCATCGACAACGGTTTCTCGTCAGTGATGATCGACGGCTCGCACCTCCCCTACGAGGAGAACGTCGCCCTCACTAAAAAAGTCGTTGACTACGCACACCAGTACGACGTTACAGTCGAGGGTGAGCTCGGCGTACTCGCCGGCGTAGAAGACGAGGTTTCTTCTGACCACCACACCTACACCGACCCCGAAGAGGTTATCGACTTCGCCACCCGCACAGGCTGCGACTCACTCGCAATCTCTATCGGCACCAGCCACGGCGCATACAAGTTCACCCCCGAGCAGTGCACCCGCAACGCCGAGGGCCGTCTCGTTCCGCCCCCTCTGGCATTCGACGTGCTCGACGCCGTTATGGAGAAACTCCCCGGTTTCCCCATCGTGCTCCACGGCTCTTCGTCGGTTCCCCAGGAATATGTTGACATGATCAACGAGTACGGCGGCAACCTTCCCGATGCCATCGGTATCCCCGAAGAGCAGTTGCGTAAGGCTGCCAAGTCTGCTGTTTGCAAAATCAACATCGACTCTGACTCACGTCTGGCTATGACAGCTGCTGTGCGCAAGGTATTCCATGACAAACCCGCTGAATTCGACCCCCGCAAATACCTCGGCCCGGCCCGCGACGAGATGGAGAAACTCTACAAGCACAAAATCGTAAACGTGCTCGGTTCAAACGGCAAAGCCGAATAAACCCCGCCCGTAACCCATAACCCCGAGGCGCCGTGTCCCCCACCGGACACGGCGCCTCGTCCGTTTCTCTCCCCGCCGTTTCTCCCCGGCATCATATATGTCTATGATATTATGGTGTTTTTTTGTAACTTTGCGGGAAACAAAAGACACGACATGGAAAAAATCATACTTACCGGCGACAGACCTACGGGACGCCTCCACCTGGGGCACTTCGTGGGATCGCTGCGCCGTCGCGTGGAGCTGCAGAATTCCGGACTGTTCGACAAGATCTTCATCATGATCGCCGACGCACAGGCCCTGACCGACAACGCCGACAATCCCGAGAAGGTGCGTCAGAATGTGATAGAGGTGGCTCTCGACTACCTCGCCGCCGGACTCGACCCGGAGAAGTCTACCATCTTCATCCAGACCCAGGTGCCCGAGCTCTGCGAGCTGGCGTTCTACTACATGAACCTGGTGTCGGTGAGCCGTGTGCAGCGCAACCCCACGGTGAAGACCGAAATCCAGATGCGCGGATTCGAGAAATCGATTCCGATGGGGTTCTTCTCATACCCGGTGAGCCAGGCGTCTGACATCACCGCCTTCAAGGCCACCACGGTGCCGGCGGGCGAAGACCAGTCGCCGATGATCGAGCTTACACGCGAGATCGTGAACCGTTTCAACAATATCTACGGGCCCACGCTTGTAGAGCCGGAGATTCTGCTGCCCGACACGGCGGTATGCATGCGCCTGCCGGGAACCGACGGCAAAGCCAAGATGTCGAAATCGCTCGGCAACTGCATCTACCTCTCTGACACGCCCAAAGAGGTGAAGAAGAAGGTGAACTCGATGTACACCGACCCCGAGCATCTCACAATCGACTCGCCGGGGCACCTCGAAGGTAACTGCCCGTTCATCTACCTCGACGCTTTCGCCACCGACGAGCAGGTAGCCCGTTTCGCCCCCGAGTTCGGCACCCTGCAGACGCTCAAAGACCGCTACACAGCCGGCGGCGTGGGCGACGGCACGGTGAAGAAACTGCTCATCAACGTGCTTGAGGAACTGCTTGTGTCCATCCGTGAGCGCCGCGCCTACTGGGAACAGCGCATCCCCGAGGTGTACGAGATTCTGCGCGCAGGGTCTGAGAAAGCCCGCGCCGTTGCCGCCACCACCCTTGAGGAGGTGCGCGACGCCATGAAGATCAATTACTTCTCAGACAAGGCCCTGATTGACGAACAGGCCAGACGTTTCAAGAAGTAAACGCGCCCTCTCCGGAGTCTAAATCCCGCACTATAATGTGCAGGTATTCATTGTAGGGTCGCTACATGTAGCGACCGCCCCTGAGTAAGTTCAGTAAATTACTGTATTACAGCTGGTGAGCGGTCGCTACATGTAGCGACCCTACAATGAATACCCTCCTCATCACATATTGCATGTGGCGGTTTACAGAAAGTTTATACTGTATGACCGGTCTGTTCCTGCGCCGGGCTTCAGTCCGGCCGCCACATCATCGTCAGTCGTCTGTCAGCCGGTTATGGCGCCCGCTCAGTTACCGAGGGTCACGCGCACCATCAGCCGCTGATAGAAGATGAACGAACCGTCGGCGAAATGGAAGTCAAGCGAGGCCTGCAGATCAACCCACCGGTTGCGGTATATGCGGCCGTAGATATCGGTGCGGTTATAGAATTTTGACTGGAAGAACGGCTCGCCCTGATACAGCTCGGCACCGAACGGCACATAGTTCCTGAACTGGCGCCCTCCGTAATAGAACATGTTCTTCACCGCAAGCCAGCGCCAGGCCACGAACGCCTCTGCCCAGGCGCCGACGGGTGTCTGCCAGCCGTCGTCATCGGCGCGGTTGCGCTCTACGGTCAGCAGCGGCCCCACACGTACCATCAGCGAGTCACATGCGGTACGGCGCGACAGGTTCACGCCCACGTAGGGGTTGACGACGAAGTTGTCGGTGATATGCTCGTCGGAGGGTGAATTCTGCCGCAGGGCGAAATGGTTCATCATGGCGTGGCCGCCCACAAACAGCGGATTGCCGGCACGCGGGTGCCAGCGGCCGTGCACGACGATGTTGAACGCCTCGCGGCGCGTCTTCGACTGCATGCCGCGCCAGTCGATATAGGCGTCGAGGAAACCGCGGTCACGCACATACTGCATGAGGGCGCCGCGTATGTTGCGCTGGGTATAGGTGAGCGAGTCAGACCAGAGGAAAGCCGGCAGCTGCTCACGCAGCTGAGTGCGCGGAAACATGCCCATCGAGAAACGCCATGGCGAGCGCTCGCCGCCGTCGTGACGGTAATAGAGCGTCGGGGCTATCTTATAGCCGGCACAGTCGTTGTCGAGCGGCTGATACCACACGGCGCCCCCTGCGATGCGGTCAGAGGGGGTGAACCTGAGCCCCACCTCGGGTGCCAGGCGTGTGAAGAAGAAGGTCTTGGTATCGGTGTAGCGGTTGTCGCCCTCGCGGTTGTCGAACACCGACTCGAAATCGATGTCCCAAGTGAACTGCGGTTTCTCGGCCCGGGCGCCGACCGTTGCCGCGGCAATGCAGAAAAGCACCGCCGCTAAGGCGGTGAGTCGTCGCAACAGGGTCATATCACTTTTGAAGTGGGGTCAGGAAGGTTGGGATGCTCGATATGCTCGCCCGGCTTGCGCATCTTCAGCTTGATCTGGTCAAAGCCCTTGCCGTAGACACCGTTGACCTGCGCCTGGGTGATAAAGGCATCCTTGTCGATAGACTTTATGATGCGGAAAATCGTCACCGACTCGATCTTGCGGCACATCACAAGCAGCACCTTGATCTGTTTCTTCGAGTACCACCCCATGCCATCGATGATGGTGCAGCCACGCTGCGCCTCGTTGTTGATGGCGGTGGCGATGGCCTCCCACTTGGTGGAGAAGATGGTGAACTGCACGGCCATGCGGTTGGTGTTGATCATCATGTCGGTGACGAAGGGGATGACGAACAGAGCCACAAGACCGTAGACCAGCGCCGGCACAGCGGCCTGGAAGTCGAAATCAGGGATATAGAAGAACTTGAGCACCACCGAGGTGGCGATGATCATGAAGTCGAAATAGACCATGGCGCGCCCTATCGACACGTTGCTCACGCGCGAGGCCACGGCGGCCACGATATCGGTGCCACCCGTCGAGCCGTTGTGGATGAACACCAGCCCGAGTCCCACGCCGCAGAGCACGGCGCCGATGATGATGTCCATGAATGTCTGACCCTCTACGGGCTGGAACTTGAACAGGGGCTGGAATATGGCGAACACCACCGTTACGAATATCACCCCCACAAGTGTGCGCACCACAAAGGTGCGGCCCACTATCCGATAGGCTATGAGCAGCAGTATGGCGTTGGCCGTGAAAATCGTGACCGAATAGGGCACATGGAATCCGAACGACCCCCACGTGATCATGTCGACCACCTGGCTGACGCCGGCCATGCTGCCGATAACTACCTTGTCGGGCGCCGTGGCGATGAACGCACAGAAACCGAAGCCGTAGAGGGCAACACCGAGCACGATAAAGAAATAGTCTTTGGCGCGGAGCCAGAGTTTGGGTCTGTCGATTGTCATTGCGACAAAATTACAACGAATTTAATACTGTTTTTAATAACAAGCGTCGCGGATTGCTCCCGACGGGGGGAGAATCCGCGACGCAAAGTTACGATTTTTTACGTCAGTCTAAGCGTGCCGACCACATATTGTACAACATATTTTCGGCATTTCGGCGCACGTCTCAGCGGCTCGGCCGCAAGTACGGCCCGGAAACGGTCATTTCTTGTCTTTTTTCTTCTCGGCCATGCGCTCCACAGCCTCAAGGCAGAGGTCCACTGCCTCCTCGAACGAGTTGGCCACCTTGGTAACCACATACTCCTCCTGCGGAGCCAGAGCCGTCACCACGGCCTCTTTGTTCATGACGGTTTCGGGTTTGACGACCGACAGCTTGAAATCAACGCTTGTCAAGGCCGGTATATGGCGCTGAAGACGTTCGGCTTTCTTGTTGATGAACTCCACGAGACGGTCGTTGGCGTCAAAGTGGATGGCTTGAATACGTACTTCCATAGTCTTATCCTCCTTTTTGTTTGTGGTTATGGGCGCGGGGGTGCGCCTGTTGATAGTTTTGTTGAAGTTCGCGGTAGGTTATATGGGTGTAGATCTGCGTCGTGGCCAGCGAGGCATGTCCCAGCAGTTCCTGCACGGCCCTGAGGTCGGCGCCGTTGTTGAGCATGTCGGTGGCGAAACTGTGGCGCAGGGTGTGCGGCGACAGGCGCGAGGCGTTGGTGTGCCCCTGCAGGGCATCGCGTACCACCCGTTCGACAAGCATCGGATACAGCGGCCGCCCGTCGGGACGGGTGAAAAAGCTCTCTTCCGACGACATGCCGGTGACACGGCGGCGCGCCTCGCGATAGCGCCGTATCCCGTCGGCGAGCTCGTCGCCGAATGGGAT
>USKE01000036.1 GCA_900555165.1 uncultured Porphyromonadaceae bacterium
GGGGTCTCGGAGGCAAGCCAGGTGTCTATCGAGTCGGCGAGCCAGTCTTTGTCAAGACCCACGCCCCACGACGATTTCTGGTCGAAACTCAGTGCCAGCGATACATCCAGGTCGGGGTAATAGGTTTTGTTGAGGCGTGCGATGTCGCTGTCGACTACTGTAAGCGGAATCTCGCCTGTCGACACCATCTCTATCAGGTCTTCAGCCACAAGGGTGTCGCGGTCAATCTTGTGGATATTCACGCCCCCGCCGAGTTCCTCGTTGAGGTTCTGCATGCGGAAGTCGTATTTCGAGTCAGCCTCCACGTAGACATCGCGCCCTATGAGCTGTGTCTCGTCGGTGATGAGCGAGTCACCTTTCTGCCGGGGCTGCACCAGCACCTGGTGCGTGAGCACCTCGGGGCCGCAGGCTATCACCTTCTTGCGGAATTCGGCGGTGACCGGAATCTCGTATGCCAGGATGTCGACGCGCCCCGAATCGAGCAGTTCCATCATGGCCTGCAGGCTTGGCGCCACGGTCAGGTCGATGGCTATCCCTTTGTCCTGAGCAAACTGGCTGATGAGCGAATAGTCATATCCCATCTCCTCATCGCGGTACATGAAGTATGACGTAGGGCTGTAGAGCGTGGCCACTCTGAGCGTGTCGGGCAGGGGATGCGCCACGGCCTCAGAGGCTGTCTCGGCCGGTTTCCCGCTTTTGCCGCAGGCACCGAGAAACATCGTCGCGGCCAATGCCGCGACTGACAGCAGGGATATGTGGCGTCGTTTCATACGGTGGCCTCCGTTAAGTAACAGTTACATGCCGGCCGAACGAGGTGGTTCAGTATTCAAATGTGCCGTACTCGGAGGTGATGGTGAGCGAGGTCTTGTCAGAGGCCTCGACACGGCCGATTACGCGCGCCGGAATGCCGAAACTTTCGGAAATCTCCATGACGCGGGCGGCGTTTTCGGGCGAGAGGTAGATCTCCATGCGGTGACCCATGTTGAACACCTTGTACATCTCGCGCCAGTCGGTGCCCGACTGTTTCTGTATCAGGGCGAACAGCGGCGGAACGGGGAACATGTTGTCCTTGACCACATGCACGCCGTCGACGAAATGCAGCACCTTTGTCTGCGCGCCGCCGGTGCAGTGCACCATGCCGTGGATGTCGGCACGCATCTCAGAGAGTATCTTCTTGATTACCGGGGCGTAGGTGCGGGTGGGCGAGAGCACGAGATGGCCGGCGTCTACGCTTACCCCCTCCACTTTGTCGGTGAGGCCGACACCGCCGCAGTACACAAGTTCCTCGTCGATGGCGTTGTCGTATGTCTCGGGGTATTTCTCGGCCACTGTCTTGTTGAACACATCATGACGGGCCGAGGTGAGGCCGTTGCTGCCCATGCCTCCGTTGTACGAGTCTTCGTAGGTGGCCTGTCCGAACGAGGCAAGACCCACGATCACGTCGCCGGGACGGATGTTGGCGTTGTCAATCACATCGGCGCGGCGCATGCGGCATGTAACGGTCGAGTCCACAATGATGGTGCGCACCAGGTCCCCGACGTCGGCTGTCTCGCCGCCGGTCGAGTATATGCCCACGCCCATCTCGCGCATCGAGGCCAGCAGGTCTTCCGTGCCGTTGATAATGGCGGCGATGACCTCGCCTGGGATGAGACGTTTGTTGCGGCCAATTGTCGACGATACCAGTATGTTGTCGGTGGCGCCGACGCAGAGCAGGTCATCGAGATTCATTATCAGGGCGTCCTGGGCTATTCCTTTCCATACAGAGAGGTCGCCGGTCTCGCGCCAGTAGGCGTAGGCGAGCGACGATTTGGTGCCTGCGCCGTCGGCGTGCATGATGTTGCACCATTCGGGGTCGCCGCCGAGCAGGTCGGGGATTATCTTGCAGAATGCCTTGGGATAAAGGCCCTTGTCGATGTTGCGGATTGCCGAATGCACATCCTCTTTTGCGGCCGAGACGCCGCGCATCATATATCGTTCGCTCATAATGGCTTTGATTTACATGTTGTTCAATAGTGGAATGCGATGAGGGCGAGTATGTAGGCCAGTGTCGCCGGTGCTACGAGCAGCAGTGAGTCGATGCGGTCAAGTATGCCTCCGTGGCCCGGGAGCAGGTTGCCCGAATCCTTCACGCCGAGGGTGCGTTTCACCAGCGACTCCACAAGGTCGCCCCAGGTGCCGAACACACAGACTACCGCGCCGAGGCCTACAAGTTCCCATACATTCATGCCGGGGAAATACGCGCCGAAACCGTAGAAATAAAGCGCTCCGGCAAGGATGCAGAACAGCAGGCCGCCGAAAAAGCCTTCCCATGATTTCTTGGGCGAGATGCGCTCGAACAGTTTGTGGCGCCCGATCAGCGAGCCTACACAGAACGCGCCGGTATCACTGAGCCAGATCATCACGAACATACCCATGACGATGTACTTGCCGGCGATGCCGTAGAGGGCGCACATCAGTGCCATCGGCAGGGCCACATACATCTGACCCATCATGGAGTTGGCGTAGTGGACAAGGGCGTTGCCGTCTTGGATATACAGCTGGCTGATGAACCGCACCAGCAGGTAGACGATATAGGCGAAGATGAATGTGGGCACCGTCCATGACGCGAACACATGGCCCGGCATGGAAACATCGTACTGGAACGCCGACGCCGAAATCAGCAGCACCGCCCCGACCATGTCGAGCAAGGTCGTGGTGTTCGATACATGTCCCTGGTTTGAGATGCGGTTGAACTCGCTGATGCCCAGCACGCCGAATATCACGGCAAGCGCCCAGAACCACCAGCTGCCGCCAAGGATGGCGCCGACAATTACGGCTATATACAGTATTCCGGTCAGAGACCTGACAATTACATTCTTCATAACAAATTTTGGGCAAAATTACATAATTCTTCGCAATTGCACAACTTGTATCCGTGAGGCGTGTAGCTGTAAGCGGTCTCGGTCTGATGACACCGGTTTATCTGACAGCGATTTTCCGAGATACGGTTGTGCCGGCAACATCCGCCGTCACGAGATATATGGCCGCCGGAAGGTGGTTCATGTCGATTGTGGCGGTATCGGCGCCGGGAGTTATCCGGGGCGATACGGCACGCCCCTGCATGTCATGCACGGCCACATCTGCTACGGGAAGGCCGTAGCCTCTTACGGTCCAGATGCCGTTTCCGGCGCCCACGATGTCGGCGGGCATATTGCTGTCGGCTCCGATGCCGCGGATTCCGGTAGCCTCAAGTGCCGCTTTCACGGCAGCGTATGCGTCGAGCATCCCGTGACCCCAGCGCTTGTCGTTGTCAGGGGGCGCTATGGCTGTGCGGCTCACGATGTCGATGGCCTCGGCTGGTGTGAGGTCAGGATTGGCCTCGAACATCAGAGCGAACACCCCGGCGGTGTAAGGCGATGACATGGAGGTGCCGGATGCGTTGCGCCAGTAATTATTGCGGCCCCCCGCTGTCACTACACTGCAGAATCCGTCGGTGCCGTGATTCGCATTCACATACGGGGTAGAGATTGACGAGACCACGGCGGCTCCCGGGGCGCATATGTCCGGCAGTACCTTGCCGTTGTCGAGCGTGGCGAAACTTGAGAACTCCGCGACCTTGCCCACTGACTCGGCCGGCCCGGCTACATACTCCTCGCCGTCCGAGGGCCATTTGACGCGTGAGGTCACGGCGCCCACGGCCACTATGCCGTCGCCGCAGGCCAGGTCGTTGATCGACCAGGCATTGCTGAACTCCGGATCATATTCTGTGCCCGGACGCATGAACTGTATGCGGTCGGAGGCGAACATACGCACCGTCTCGCCCTGGGCGGGTGTCACCTCGATGCCGAGCCAGTAATGGCCGGTGGTGACGCCCTCCGGCTCAGGCCGGTTGCGCCACTCGAAACTCAGCACACTGTTGAAACGGTTGTTATACGGGTTTACCTCGCTTGACAGCACCACGCGCGCCGAGGCGAAATACTTTGCAAGCGTTTCGTCGGGCTTTATGCCGTACGCCGGGGCCATGTCGGGCGTGGCGGCCACGGTCCGGGTCTCTCCGGCGGTAAAATCATGTGTGTCGATCGAGCCGACGAACTTCTTGTCCAGGGCATCGTATATGAGTATTCTTACACTGAATGGTCTGTCGGTCAGGCTCCACATGTCGGCTATGCCCTTTGCCTCGTAAGGTGTGGAGAAGGGGCATTCCCTGAAAAGTGCCTGCACTTTCGGCTTTTCAGGGGTGGCGGTGAAGGGGATGCAGCCGGTCCACTTGTAGCCGCTGTTTCCCGCCGACACACACACCACGGCGTCATCAGCCACACGCTGGAGATACCGGTTGAACAGTGATGTGCCGTCGTGGCTGCCGACTGATGAGGCGATTGACATGTTGATGACCGCAGGCACGCCCTGTTGGCGGGCATAGGCTACAACTTCCTCGCACCCCGCCAGCAGGTAACCGGCGTCGAGAGGACTCGTTGTTGCCACGATATGGGCCCCGGGTGCCACGCCATAGTACCCGTTGGCCTCGTAACTGCCGGCGAGGATGCCGCCCACGTGGGTCGCGTGCCAGTTGGCGTCGTCGTCGGTTGTCCATGACGTGATTTCCGCGGCTGATGTCAGGCGGTCGGGCAACAGTGCCGAACCACGGTAGTTTACGAGGCGTCTGACACGCGAACTGCCGTCGCTGCCAAGAAAGTTGACATGATTGGGGTCGAAACCGATGTCGGTGAACCCCACCACCACGTTGCGTCCGCGGTAATGGCCCGGCATGTCGAGTACTTGCTGGAGACCGCACATCTTGCGCGCCTCGTCCATGACAGGCACGGCGCATACGCCCGATTCCATACGCAACACTCCCGGGGAGCTCAGCAGTTCGTCGAGCCGCGACAGCGGCACCGACACGACTGCCAGGTCGCCCCTCCGCGACAGCACTGCGGCGAAAGAGGGAACCGGCGCCTCCTCCGATTCAAGCTGCAGCACGATTGCGACGTATGACTCGCCGTCAGCGGCAGGCATGGAGAGCGGGTGGCTGTCGGCGCGACAAGCGGCTGTCTGCCGCGCCCTGAGCAGCGCGTCGGCAAGAAAAGGGCTTGCCGTGCCCCTCCCCGGGGCGGGGAGACACACGGCAAGCAATGCGATAGATGCTAATGTAAGACGAGAGAGTGTGTTTTGCATACAATGTACATTATTTTACATGGATTTTCTGTGAGGTGGCGGCTCCTCCCGACCGGGCCGAGATCACATATACACCCGGGGCTATGCCCTGTGTCGAGAGCTCGACCGTGTTGCCGGTGCCTGTTGCAGATGCCACCTGCATGCCCTGCATGTTGTAGAGGGCGGCGGTGACACTGCTTTCTGCCGGCGACGCGATCTCATATACGCCGTTGCCTTTGTTCTGGATGAGCAGATGGTTCTTGTCTGCGCTCACACCCCGGATGGCGCTCCGGTCAAGGATGTACTTGATGCCTTCATAGGCGTTGACAAGGCCGTTGGGACCCCACTGGTCCGGAGCGTTTTCGGGCTTGGTGGTGCAGTGCTGTATCACGTCGAGCATTTCCTCATAGTTAAGGGTCGGGTCGGCCTGGAGCCAGAGGGCGGCTATGCCGGCCATGTGCGGCGATGCCTGTGAGGTACCGGCCATGATGGTCCAGTGGTAGGTCTTTGCGGTGCCTTCGTCGTAGTACTCGTATACACTGGGTGTGCCGTAATATATGGCGTTCGAGCCCAGTTTCGACATGTATGGTGTCGAGCAGGTCGAATAGATCACATATCCCGGGGCGATTACGTGCGGACGCAGTGAGCCGTCCTGCTGGTGCCCCCACGACGAGAACGAGGCCACGCCCGGGAAACTTGTCTCGGCCGGGTAGATCACATATCCCTGATATGACTGACCACCCTGACGGGAGGTATATGCGCCTACCGAGATGATCTTGTTGCCGCCGGCGAGGCTGTTGTATGTGCCGTCGCCGTCTGAACCGGTGTAACCTTCTTTGCCGCGGTCGGTGAGGTAGGTCATGAAATAACCCTGGTAGGGTTCGGCATAGATCTGTATGCGCTGGCCCGGCTCACCCTCGACCCTGAGAGCCATGGCATGGGTGCGCCTCGTGGTGGTAGTGGCGGTGAGGTAGAAAGCCAGTTCGGCGTGGTAGCGGTTGTTCTGGCCGTAGATCTGGGCATAGCCGCCGGCGTAGCTCCTTGTGAACACGCTGTTGAATTCCTCTACGTTTCGGTCGACCTGGGCGGCTGTCACTCCCGAGGGGGTGTTGCCGTTTACCATGAAACGGCGGTTGTTGGCCGGAATTTCGAACGAGTATACCGGCTCGCCGGGATTGGCGAGTTCCACGATGTCAAGATATACCTTGAAGGGGGTGTCGTCGTTGCTCCACACGGTCACGGTGCCGAGTGCCTGGGCGTTCTGGCCGAGACCACCATAGGGGTCGGTGAGATTTTCTGACGGAGAGAGGAATGTGCGCAGCACGGTCTCGTCTTCGGTGAATTCCTTGTAGATGCCGATCTTCTCGGTGCCTTCGTTGCCGGCAGCCATGAATACATGCAGGCCGGTCTCGTCAACGATATCGTCGAGTGCCTTGGCGAGGGGCTCGGTGGCGTCATGCGAGCCGAGGTTGTTGCCCCATGAAAGGTTGAACACAGCCGGTTTGCCCACCGATTTGGCGTAATCGGCAAGGCGCTGGGCGGCGTCGAGCATGTTAGACTGCGTACCCTGGCCGCCACCCATGAACATCTCGGCTCCGGGAGCGATGCCGCGCAGGTCCATCTCGCTGTCAGGGTCGCGGAATGATGCACCCATGATTCCAAGCACATGTGTGCCATGGGTCTCGCCGTCGTCGTCAGTGCGGTAGCCTGTTATGTCGTACACGCTTTCGCCGGGATGCTGTTCGCGGAAATCATTGATAAGATGCGCAGGTACATATATCTGCGGCACGTACGACGTGCGTCCGTATTTGAGGGCGCGCACCACGCGCGAGAGTCCGTTTTCATCCTTGAATCCGATATGGTTGGGGTCGATGCCCGAGTCGTATGCGCCGATTACCACACCGGTGCCGTCGTAAGGCTGTTCCAGATCTTCGCCACTGTGCACGCGGTCAACGTCGGTGACAATGCGGGCCTGGTCGTTGCGTAGCCGTGCGGGTCGGTCGATGACGGCGTTGATTACGCCTTCGGCGGCGAATACGTCGGCAACCTTGTCGACGGGTATTATCACGGTCGCTATGTTGCCGTAGGTGTTCTGCACCTCAGCGCCCGCACGTCGGATGTTGTCGAGCGTTGTCTGATCGGTAAACTCTATCAGCGCGCCGGTGGTAAGTGCCGCCGGAGCTTTGACCGACAGGGGCAGCGCGGTGTCTCCTTTAAGTCCGGCCAGATAGAATTCGTCTGACATGGACATCTGCACCTGCGCGTTGGCCAGCAGACCTGCCGATGCCAGAGAGGCCAACAGTAAATATTTTTTCATCTGATTTAAAGGATTGATTATCAGTAATAGCATGACGCAATATGGGGATTCGCCCATGGTGTCGTCCCGGTGTCGGTGACGCGATGAATCAGTTCTCTGCAAGCAACATCTGCGATTTTCCACACACCAATTGCAAAGTTATGAATATTATGGAAATATTCAATGATTTTGTCAATTATTTTGGATTATTTATATGCTTTTGAGCAGAAATTGAGCAGAATTCCGATGTATTGCAGGCAAGCGTGGTCGTTATCGCGACATTATGAATGTGACACGCCCCTCACAGGTAGTGAGTGTGGTCTGCCAACTTATGTCGGCACCCTCAGACGCCGTGATGAAGTGGCACAGCGCTATACCCATGTCAAGACAGGTGAACCCGTTGGATGTGGCGTTGTAGAGTTCCACACGGCGGTTGCTGGCGCTCACGTCGGCACGCCATGGCTGACAGTTGCCTGACGAGGGGGCCACGCGCACGGCCTCGAGTATTCCGGTTATCTCGCGGCTGTCGGTGGCGGCGCTGTCTATTCCGGTGAAAAGCCTGTCGAAAGGCTTGCGCCGGGTGGCGCCGACCATAGCGCGTGCCATGCGTTCGGCAAAACGTGTGGAAGGGGTGCGGTGACCGACCGGACTTACAGCCACAATCTTCATCTGATCCGGAATTCTGGCGACGGCATCGAACCTTTTCCTTGAAAATGTGCCGCCGAGCCAGCAGGTATCAAGGCCCATTGCCGTGGCGTCGAGAATAAGTCGCTCGAATGCCGCGGCTCCGGCGATGCGGTCGGCGTAAGTCGTGCCGCAGGCGAGAATCAGAAACTGTCGCGCGCTCTTGATGAATCCGTAGGTGCCTGTGGCGCCATTGAGGCTGTCGTCGCTCACAAGCCGTATCTCCGGCAGGGTGACGGTCACCGGGCGCCCCTGGGCATCTTTGATGCTTTCAAAGAGCGTGCGAGAGAAATCCGTGGCGCGCCCGATGGCCTCGGTCAGCCGGGCATGTGTGTCGCTGTCAAGAGCAAGCCCGTTGTATGTGCGCCAGCTGTGGCGCTGTGCGATGGCGTCGGTGATGTTCATATCATCAGGTATGTGGGGGGTAAAAATCAGGGGCACATCATATAATATAATGTGCCCCTGTGTGGTGGTATTGGTCAGACTGGTGATGTCTTATTTGAGTTTGGTGTCGATGAACTCGCGGAGTTCGGGCGAGGGATCAACGGTGTAGAATTTCTCGTAATACTCGCGGGCTTTGTCGAGGTCTTTCTGTGTCTGGTAGTACGAACCGAGACGTGCATAGATGCCGCGGTAGATGTTCTTGCGTTTCTCGAGGTTTTCGGGATCGCTGTCAAGCACGGCAAGGGTGGCCATGTCGGCATCGACTACGTTCTGGTCAACCTGACCTTTGTTGGCCACACGGAAAATGTCAGAACGTGTGTTGAGCACCAGCGGGTTGTCGGGAACGCGCTCGATAACCTGTGCGATGGCCTTCTTGGCGTTGGCCACGGCGTTGGCGAAGGCCACAGAGTCGGTCTCCATGTTGGTGATGGCCAGGTTCTGATAGCGGCGTGCCAGCGAGAAGATGTCGTTGGGGTCTACATCCTCACCCATGGCATCAACATATTTCTGCATCGACTCGGCTGCCTTGTCATACATTTTTGCCGAGTTGTATGCGCCTGAAAGATCCTTGAGCAGGTTCACCTTGTCGGGAGCCACTTTTACGGCGTTCTCATAGGCGTAGACGGCGAGAGTGTCCTGGCCCATGTCCTGCAGAAGTTCGCCGTACTGAGAGTAGTCCTGGGCGTTGAGCTGTGCCTTGCCGTTGGCGAAGAGTTTGTCGGCGGCGGCTTTGGCAGCCTCGGGGTTCTTCATGGCCTTCTGGTTGTAGAAGAGCATGCGCTGCATGTAGAAGTTGGCGGGATCCTCTTTCAGGATTTCTTCGGCCAGGTCGTGGCTGTCCTGATAGCGCTGGGCGAAGAAAAGCAGACCCACCAGGCGCTGTTTGTCCTGTTTGAAACTGTTGGGGTTCTGGATATACTTCTCGTACTGCTCGGCGGCTTTGGTGAGCTGGTTGTTGTCGTAGTATTTCTCGGCGAGCTCACGCTGTGCGAGGGCCGAGTTGGGCTGTTTGTCGAGGAGCTCGTTCAGCTTGTTGATGGCGAACTGGGGGTTTACCGAGAAATATGTGCGGGCATATTTCACGTAAGCCTCGGGGTGCTCGTTGTCGGTGTCGAACTGAGCGGCCATCTCATAGTTGCCGGCAGCCTCGCCGACGTTGGTCTTGGCCAGGCGGTCACCTTCGAGGATGAACGGGGCCGGAGCGTTTTTCTGGGCCTTCTTGGCATCGGCGAGAGCCTTGTCAAGTTCTTTCTGATACTTCACGGGGTCGGCCACGAAGTAGGCGCGGGCAATCTCGGTGAGGATGTCGGCGTTCTTTTTGGCTTTGCCTTTGGCGTCTTTGAAGTATGACTGGGCCTGCGAGAGATTCCCCTCGGCAAGCGCGATGGCGCCGAGACCCACGTAGTTGTAACCGTTGTCGGGGTTGGCGGCTATACCTTTGTCGAAGTTGGCCTTTGCGGCGGCACGGTCACCTTTGGCCATGTCGATCTGGCCCAGGTAGTAGTAGGCGGTAGCCTGGTCGGTGCCCGGTTCGGCGATTGTTTTCGACAGGATAATCTGGGCTTCCTCAGGCTGGTCGGCACGGAAGTACTCGATACCGTCCTTATACCCCTGCTGGGCCGACATGCCCAGAGCGGTGCCTAAGAAGAGTGAAACAAGAAGTTTTGCTTTCATGTTACTGTTTGAGCTTTTATGTTACTTTTTCCTTATTAAACGTATATGTAGGGGGCTTTATTATCAGTCACGGGTGCCGTTCATTGCCGGAAAGAGCCGTTTCATTGGCATTTACGGTTGATTCCGGGGCGGCATGTCAGTTCACCTGCACCATGCGTCGGTAGACTGTGCCCGGCAACACGCCTGTGGTCTGTATCAGTTTCTGCCCCTGAAACGAGGTCACGAAGGTAAAGAACCCGTTGGCCAGCGAGCCTGACGCACCGGTGTTGATCATCCAGATTGACCGGTAAAGCGGGTAAGTGCCGTCAAAGATATATGCCTGATAGGGTTTCACGGCCACACGCGAGTCGTTGTGGCGCATGGGCATCACCTTAACCTCGGCGATGAAGTCGGTGGCGGTGGAGTCGTCGCGTTCAAGTGTCTTGGTCTTGTCCTCCACTGAAAGGTCGGCGGTGCGCAGGTCGGTCGAAATCCAGCTGACGCCAACGAGACCCACGGCGTTGCGGCGCTCGCGCACGGCCTCGAACACTTTTTTCATCGAGCCTGCTGTATAGACGTTCTTGGCGAACGGTTTGCCACCCATGATCGAGTCGACGGCGTATGTGACCACCGACGAGCCGTTGTGGTCAAACACCACCTGTATGTCGCCGAGTTTCGACGGTGCCAGATCGTTCCACTTCGTGATCTGACCGGTGAGAATCTCGCCCAGGTCTTTTACCGACATGTTCTCAATGTCGTTTTCGGGGTTGACGATCACGGCAATGGCGTCGACAGCGATGCGTTTCTGCTTGGCGAAATGCTTGCGCCCCTTCAGCACCTGTTCCTGCTCGCGGGTGAGCGGGGTGGCGGTCACGGCCACACGGGCTTTGCCGCTCATCAGCGAGTCGATGGCGGCGTGGTTGTCGATGTAATAGGGGAGTACGGCGGCATGGGGGTAGCAGAACTCGAAGACCTCGATTTCCTGCTCCATGATATTCTCGAATGAGGCGTCGCATGCCATGACCAGAGTGCCGGCAGTCGACGAGTTTTCCTGAGGCGGTTTGCGCTTGCCCCCTTTGCTCTTGCATCCGGTGGCTAACAGCGCCAGTATCAGCATTAGCGGCGCGAAGATGCGTATGTTTTTAGTCATAATGTCGATAGTATGTTGCCGGAATGCGCCTTCGCCGTGGCAGCGATGGCACACCCGGGTTTACAAAGTTACACAACTTATGTGCTCAGAGCAAATAAGAGGGGCAAAAAATTTTTAGAGGCTGTTTAATAATAAATGTTAACGTTCCGGTGGCCGGTTTTTGCGATAAATTGCATTAAATCAAAAGGGAGCATAGCGGGCTATGTGACCGTTGATTTAATGCGATTT
>USKE01000037.1 GCA_900555165.1 uncultured Porphyromonadaceae bacterium
GGGGGTGCCCCGTGGCCGAGCTGTTGATGCTGCCGGTGGCGGTCCAGGCGTCGAGGGTGCGTATGGCTGTCGTGCCTTCGGCAAACGCCTCGACCGCGGTGCCGTCATAATCGTGAGGGAAGACGCGCACCGACGCGGCATAGCGGTCGTTGACAAACAGGTCTATGACCGAATGGTCTATTACCAGGTCGAAGACAAGCTCACGCCCCGGGGCGATGTCGTCGGGAAGGGTGGCGGTATAGAGTCCGTCGTAAGGGTAGCCGTCGTTCACGATGCGCGGCAGGTGGCGCAGGCTCACCGACACGGTGTGCGCCTCGGGGTCGAAGGTAAGCGCGGCATGCGAGTGCTCGGGGTTGGCCGGATTCTTGAAAAACCTTATGCCGAACGGTTTGCCGTCGGGTGTCACGGCACCCCTGACACGCACACGCCGTCCGGATACATTACCGGTGGGCATGACGCCCGAAAGCGTGGTGTTCGAGCGGCTGAAATGCCTGTCGGCATAAAGGTCGTCGGTCTCGCGGGCGGCGCGCTGCCACATGTTTCCGTCGGCATCGACAGAAAGCTCACGCGGCAGTGAGTAACAGTGTGCCCACCCCATAGCCTTGTTCTCGCAGCTCGCCACCTTGTCGGGCACTATGCCCAGGGCAATTACGCGCCCGTCGTGATTCACTACCGAGGGTGACATCAGGCCGAACCCGTCGCGGCCGAAAAGGTCGAAAGCGCGCGGCGCGTCATACCCTCCGACATTCTGCCAGTGCCCCTGACCGTCAATCGTGCCGATGCGGTATAGTGTCCTGGCCCCCACAGAGGTTCCGATCGGGGAATATACGAAAAGCCAGCGGCCGTCGGGCAACCGTGTCACCGAGGGCATCTCGGCAAAGACACCGTCGGTGCCGGTGTCGACGCCATGGAAGAAGAAGTCGCGGCTGTGGCGTGTCCATGTGCCGTTTTCAAGACGGTGCAGGGTCACGGCACTGCGGCCGTCGGCCTGCGAGCCCACAATAATATATGGCTGTCCGTCGGCACGGAAGAAATACGGGTCGCGGAAATCATCGCTGAGCCCGTCGGGACGCCCGTCGATGAGCGGGCTGAGGTTCTTGGTCCAGGAGATGAGCGAATTGTCGACGGGCGACGCGCTGAAAATGCGTGCGCGCCCGTAATCGACGCCGGTATAGAGAGCCTCCGGGCGCCCCCCGTCGGTGTAGACGCACCCGCTCCAGCACCCCTTCATGTCGCCATCGAACAGAGCGTTGTCGGCGGTCATGGTCTCACCCGGGGCGACGGCTATGCGCTCCTCGGTCCATTCAAGCAGATTGTCGGAGGTCAGGTGCCCCCAGTGCAGACGTGCCATGTAGGGGCCGGCGGCATTTTTCTGAAAGAAGAGATGCCAGCGGCCGTCGTAATGCACAAGGCCGTGGGTTTCGTTGGTCCACCCGGCCGAGGGGTGCCCGTGGAACCGGGGACGCCAGCGGTCTTCGGGGTCATAGCGCCCCGCAGGGGCCGCAAGTACCGGGGGGTTATCGGCGCGCATGGCGGCAAGCTGATCAAGGGGGATACAACAGTCATGCACCTCGAGCTCGTCAAGCAGACCGCCGAAAGCGGTGGTGCGGAATGCGTCGGCCGGCGCGTTCACCGGATCGCCGAGCCACACCTCCCAGCTGTTCTGCCCCACATGCATGGTGTTGTCGCCGAGGCGGAAGTCACCCCGGGCACAGGATCCTTCGGCCACGGGCGCGTCGCCGTGACTGTAGTTGTTGTAAAGGCGCAGTTTCCCCTCGGCTCCGTCAATCTCGGCCACCAGGCAGTTCCAGCGGTAGCGGGGCAAAGGCCGGGGCACGTTAACCACGGCGAGCTCACCCCCCACATAGGCCTGAAAGCTGTACTGGCCGTCGAATCCGATGAAATAACCGAATCCGCGCCGGTTCGCATGGTCTATGCAGTCGACGATGCAGGTCTGCGAACCGGGGTTGGGGTCGTCGACCTTGACTATGGGATATGACTGCACGGCCACCCACAGCACCACTGTGGCTTTCTGACCGACATTGCAATCTCGGGCACGCATCCCCACGTATGAGGTATAGCCGTCAAGGTAAAGCGCGCGGCCACGCACGCCGGGAGCACTCTCGGCGCCAAACTGACCGTCCACATCGAATGTCTGCCCGGTCACGACCTCGCGCACACGGCCCGATGCGTCGGGTTCAAACGGATAATGCACTACCAGGGCGCCGGGCGCCGTCAGGAATGACGACAGCGCCAGCACTCCGGCTGAGATATATTTTACGGGTCTGAGTGTCATGATAGTTCAGAGGGGAAAAGAATGGGATTGTCACATAACTGACTTCAGCGCGCAGTCGCCGGCAACGGCCACCACGAGTCCGTGGCATGGAACGGCAATACATCCGTCGCCGGAAACCTCGCCCGAATGAATCAGACGGCCGTCGGCGGCGAAGACCGAGAGGGTGACGGGGCGGTCGAAACCGCTGTAAACGATGGCACCCCTGACGGCACGGAGTGTTCCGGCACCTGCGGCCGACACATTCTCTATGCCGGTGTTGATACGCTCGTGCCAGGGGGAGAGGTAATCGACGGTATTGGCGGTCAGACGGTTCACGTTATCCTGAAAATTGTTGTCGCCGTCATTGTGGTGCAGCTGCACACAGGCTATGCCGTTGGCCACAATCGAGCCTTTCGGGGCTTTGCCGGTGTAGTCGACCTGATCAAGCCAGCCGTTGGCATCGGGGGTGTTCGCCGGGTACTCACGGGTGGGGCGGAATTCGACGATACCGGCGGCCTGGTGATCCCAGTCCTGGCCCCAGGTGCCGAGCACTGTGGCATTGGCGTCTTTCTCGAAACGCACTATGCCGTCGGGGCCGTCGTTCACAAAACGGTAGTCTGGAACGAGAGTCAGGTATTTCAGGCAGTTCTCGGTCATGCGCTCGATGTTGTCGTGGAAACCGTTGCCGTCGGTGGCCCACTCGTAGGCGGCCAGACCGTTGGCGATGATGCGGCCCCTGTAGGCCGATGTGGGGTTGAACTCGACGATACCGGCCACGGCATAATCAACCACATGCCCCCAGGTGCCGAGCACCACGGCGTTGTTCTGCGCCTCGAACCGCTCTACGGTGTTGCGCCCCTCGGCCGAATAAGCATAGTGATTCAGATCCCAGAGGCAGTTGTGGTCCATGCGGTGCATGGCCGCACCGGTGCCGGTGCCTTCGAGGGCGTATGTCTCGCATGCGAAATCGCCGTTGGTGCGCATACCGGCGTAGATGGCATGGCCGCGGCGGTCATAGAACTGCGAGGGGTCGTTTGTGGCGTTGCAATAGCCGATCTGGGCGTTCACGGTCCAGACGTCGGTGCCGTCGCCACCGCCGCCGTCACCGTAGAGGTTCGGCGAGAAAGCGGCATCTGTTCTTCCGATGCGGCTCACGAGCTGTGTGGCCTGTTTGGTGAGCAGAAGGTTGCCGCCGGTGCGGGCATAGTCCCTGAGCAGGCCGACGAACTCTTCGTTTCCGTACTCGGCGGGGAGGTTCCCCAGGCCAATCCCCTTGCGGTCGATGTGTACCCAGAGGCAGTCGAAGAAATTGCTGTTGATGCGGTCTTTCACATCGGCAGGGGTCACGATTTCTATGCTCATGCCGGGGTGAGCCTGTTTGTAGCGGTAAAGATAGTGTACGACGGCACGTTCCTCGGCCACCTCGATGCGGTCTATGTCGGCCGTGGTGACCTCCTCGATCGGGCCACCCTTGACGGCGCCGTTCTGCCCTATGCAGATGCCGATACGCAGGGCATCCTCGCTCTTCATGGCCACGCGCCACATGCAGTTGTGGTCCTCGCGGTGGATGGCGGCGTGGTTGCGGTCGCCCTGCATCGGGAACACACTATATACATTCTCGTCATAGACGGGATCTTTCACCGCGGGCCACGCGTTTGAGGCCATAGTCTCCAGACCGCTGTAGATGGCATGCCCGGTGTGGTCGTAATACTGGGCCGACGAGGCCGAGCCGCGGGCGCCGATAACGGCGTTGACCGACCAGATGTCGGCGTTATAGGCGCCGGCGCCGTCTGAGAATACGTTCGGGCGCAGATAGTCGGGCACACGCCCCACGCCGGCGCTGAAGAGCAGCTGCACGGCGGCTTTAGAGAGGTAGAGGTTACCCCCGTCCTCATGGAATTTCTCTATGGCGCCGAGGAACTCCGCGTTGCGGTATGCCTCGGGGAACGAGCTTACATCCTGACCGATGTCATTGCGGTCTATATGTATCCAGATGCAGTCGTAATTGTCGACCGATATGGATGCTGTCTGCGAAGGGGTGATGAACTTGCCGTCTTTGGCAAACGTGCGGCGGAACAGCTCTGCGGCGGCCTTCTCCTGCGGGGCGTCGATAGCGTCAACGCTCTCGGCGCTGATATACATGGCCATCTTCTGATAGCGCTCGGCACGCGCCGGGCTCACAGTGGCCAGAAACATGATCAGAAATAAAAACGTTAAGTTTTTCAGGTTCATATTGTAGTATGTCAGGTTAAAAGACTGGTAAGATTCGCAATACATACAGGGCATGACAGTAGCGACAGGGCAAAGAAGAGAAAAGAAGACAAAATACCGGCGGCCTGCACGCTGACAGCTGTGACAGGCCGTCGGTGTTCATAAATCAATCACTTTAAATATCATTTCACGATGACTTTGGCAACCTTGGCGCCCTGACGGGTTACATAGATGCCGGGCACAAGGGCGTCGGCGCTGACAGCCATACCCTGCAGGTTGAAATACTCCACAGGAGCGGTGGTGTCTTCGGCGGAGATCTCGTCGATAGCCACTACAGCCTTCGAGGCCAGATAGCCGATACAGTTGTCGGTAAGTTTCTCAAGATTCTCGTGGAAGGCGTTGCCGCCGTTGCGCGGAGCCCACTCGCAGGCTGCCAGACCGTTGGCGATGATGCGTCCGGCGTTCTCCGACGCGGGGAGGAACTCGATGATGCCGGCCACGGCATAGTCAACCACATGACCCCATGTGCCGAGCACGACAGCGTTGTTCTGGGCCTCGAATTTCTCTACGGTGTTGCGCCCTTCGGCGGTGTAGATGGCGTTGTAGGCGTTCAGGTCCCAGCAGCAGTTGTGGTCCTCGCGGTGCATCTCAGAGCCGTCGCCGGTGCCCTCGAGGGCGTATGTCTCGCATGCGAAATCGTTGTTGGTGCGCAGACCGGCATAGATTTCGTGGTTGCGGCGGTCGTAGAACTGCGAGGGGTCGGCCTCGACGTTGCAATAGCCGATCTGGGCGTTTACGGTCCAGACGTCGGTCCCTGCCCCGCCGTCGCCGTCACCGTAGATACCCGGGGCGAATGCGGCGTCGATGCGGCCGATGCGGTGTACCATCTGGGTGGCCTGCTTGGTCATGAGCAGACAGCCGCCGTCGGCTACAAACTGTTTGAGGGCCTCAAGCGTAGCGTCATCGGCGAACTCGGCGGGGAGGTTGCCGTGGCCCACGTTCAGACGGTCTATGTGAATCCAGATGCAGTCGTAGTCGGCATGGTTTATCTTCGATGTCTCACCCGGGGCGATGACGCCGCCGTCGGGGTGAACGGCCGTGAAATGTTCGGCTGCGGCTTTCTCCTGCGCGTTCTCGATAGAGGCCACATCGGGGAAACCGATCATGACGGCGGTGCGCGGGTTGGCGTTTACGGTGGCCACGCACCCGAGTGTCATGGCTACGAAGGCAGATTTGAGTACAGAATTTTTCATGTAAGGTAAGTGAATAGCTTGGTTTGTGAATCTGTTTATTTTGCTTATTTACTGACACTTGGCGCTTACCACCGCGCTACAGGGGCTTTTTTTTTAGAAAAGTGGGGCCTCACCCCGCGGAGAGGTGAGGCCCCACGGTAACACGAAGTTACTCCTATGTAGTGCGAATCTTAGTGCCTTATTTCAGGTAGTCGAGGATATTGGTGGTCAGCTGCTCGATGTTGTGCTGATAGGGGTTGGCGCCCGAGTTCTGGTTCCATTCGTAGGCGGCCAGACCGTTGGCGATGCATCGGCCATGTTCGGCGTTCGAGTAGAACTCTACCATAGCAGCCACGCAGTGGTCGCGCACATGCCCCCAGGTGGCCAGCACAAGCGAGTTGGTGGTGACCTCGAAGTTCTTGATCACGTCGGGATAGTTCCCCTTTCCGTAGATGTTGCAGTCCCACATGCAGTTGTGGTCCTCACGCTCGCCGGGGCCGATGAGCGGCAGGTTCATGTAGCCATAGCCGTTGGGATCCTCGAAAGTGAGACCCTTGTAGATGGCGTGGCCCGTGCGGTCATAGAAACCCTGGTCGCTCCCCTCGCGGAAATCCCAGCCGAGGAATGCGTTGAGTACCCACACGTCGTTGCCGCTGCCGCCGTTGCCGTTGCCGTAGACGGTCGGAGCCATATCCTCGGGCACGAAACCGAGGGGCACGGTGAGCTGAGTTGCCATGTTCGACAGATACAGGCTGCCGCCGTTGGCCGAATAGGTGCGCAGAGCCTCGAGGGTCTCCTCGTTGGTGATCTGCTCGGGGAGGTTCTGCCATCCGAGGGGCAGACCCACGCGGTCGATGAGAATCCAGAGCACGGGATAGATGTCGGCGTCGAGACCGGCCAGCTGCGAGGGCTGGATGAGTTCGGCGTTCTCCTGGGCCACGAACCATGTGGCGGCGGCACGCTCGTCATCGTCGGGGAGGTCGGCGATGGTAGCGGCAGTCATCAGGTAACCCATCTTGGGGGTGATGTAGGGCACGAGGGCCTTGACCGTGGCACCCACCGAGGTATAGAACTGCTCGTAGATTACCTCGACGGTATAGGTCATCTCCTGGTCCATGGGCTGGCCTTTGAGCTCGAACGATGTCACGTCGGCACCCTCGACCACTGTTGCGGCCTCGGTCTCACCGTCGCGATAGATGCGCACGCCGGTGATGTCATTCCCCTGGGGGAGTTTCCAGGTCAGGGTGACGGTGCGGCCGCTGACACTGGCGGCGAGGTCGGTGACTCCGGGAAGTTCCTCGAACGGCAGCACGGTTGTCACCGAGACGCCCTCTGATACGTAGCCGCCCTTGTAGAGTACCTTGACGGTCCAGAGTGTCTCAACGTCCATAGCCTGGCCGCGGACGGCGTATGAGGTCTGGCGTCCCTCGAGGGTCACCGCCGATGCGGCGTTGCCGTCGCGGATCACCATTACGCCGGTGATGTCGTCGCTGGCGGGGAGCACCCAGTTCAGGTTGATTACGCGGCCTTCGGCCTGCGCGGTAAGGTCGCTTGCCTTTGCCAGGCCGGGGAGCTCGGTGTAGCCTGTGGGCTCGAAATCAGAGCAGGCGCTGAACAGGCCGCAGAGCAGGGCCACCAGCAGACCGAGACCGTATGATGATATCTTTTTCATGATGTCTGATACTTTTCGGGAATGATTGGTTTATTTGTAGAGGTCACCGGCGTTGTCTACCTGATTGACGGGGATGGGGAAGTAGATTTCGTCTTCGGTGAGGTTGGCGCCCGTGTAATATGAGCGGATCTTCACCTCAGAGGCGTAGTAGGCGTTGACAGTCTCTACGACATTGCCCCAGCGCACGAGGTCAAACCAGCGCAGACCCTCCATGGCCAGCTCGAGGCGGCGCTCCATGCGCACGGCGCGGCGGGCGTAATCCTGATTCCAGCCTGTGGCGGGATACTGGCCCACATGATAGTTGGCCACCATGGGGTTGCAGTCTACGGGTTCGTAAGAGGGGTCGACCGAACGCTCGGCTTTCTTGCGCACGTCGTTGATAAGGGTGCGGGCCTCGTCAAGATCCTTGTTCTGCTCGATCAGGGCCTCGGCCTTCATCAGCATCACGTCGGCGTAGCGGATGAGGATGCAGTTGAGCGACGACGCGCCCCAGGGCACGATGCCGGGTTTCACGAAGGGGGATTCGGGCGCGGGATAGGGTTTCTTGCCCGAATACTGGCCGTAAAGCTCGTAGTTGCGGCACCATTTCTCGTTGTACATGTGCGAGCGCCAGGGCATGCCGATACGGCCCACGGTGAAGTCGAGACGGGGGTCGACAGAGCCTTCATAGTCGGCGCCGTCGATGTTCTCGTCGTTGAACGAGCCGTCGAGGAACGGGAGGCCGTTGGCATCGGTGCGGAAAGCGTTCACCAGATTCTGCGACGCCAGGTAGAAGTCGTCGCCGTTGCCGTAGAGGTTACCCTCTGACCAGGTGCAGTTCAGACAGTTGCAGAAGTTGTACTGGTCGGGCGAGTTGGCCGACGAGAACTGTATGGCCATCACCGACTCGTACTGGTTGTTGAACTCGGGTTTCGACATGTCGAGGAAGTTGTTGTAGAGCTGGTATTTGCCCGAGCCGATCACATAGCCGGCATACTCCTCGGCCTCGGCCCACGACGATGTGAACAGGTCGACACGTGCCAGCAGGGCGGCTGCGACGTAGCGGTTGAAACGGCCCACCTGCTCCTGGCTCTCGGGGAGTACCTTGTAGGCGGCGCGCAGATCCTCCTTGATGAACCCGGCGATCTCGTCGCGGGTGTACTCGTCGGCGCGGCATTCGCTGGGGTTGGTGACGGTCTCGTCGAAGTAGGGGAACATCTTGAAGATGCGGAGCATGTCAAAGTAGTAGTAGGCGCGCAGGGTCTTCATCTCGGCGGCATACGATGCCTTGGTGGCGTCGTCGAGCGAGCCCGAGGCCATGATGGCGCGGATGGCGGTGTTGCACCTGGCCACCGAGAAGTAGTTGTTGCGCCACTTGAAGTTGCAGACATCATTGTCGCTCTGCACGTTGCCCACTTCGAGCTGGTGCATGTAGCCCTCCATGGTCACGCCGTCGCCACCCTTGTAGGCGTCGTCAGAGCGCACGTCGAAGACCCAGTTGTTGATCGGGCCGGCGAACGACTCGTTGTTGCCGAAGTAGTGGCACAGCAGTGTGGCGTAGGCCGAGGTCATGAGGTCGATTGCCTCGCCGTCGCCGATCTGCTCGTCGGTGAATGTGCCCTGGGGCACGGTGTCAAGCATGTCGTCGCACGACACAGAGGCCAGAGAGGCCGAGGTCACGGTGGCGACACACAGGGCTTTATATATGATATTCTTGAGTTTCATCGTTTTGAGTTTTCAGAGTTGGAATTAGAACTGAAGGTTGAGGCCGACGGTGAATGTGCGCGGACGGGGGTAAGCGCCGTTGTCGACGAGCGAGCCGTAGCCGCCGGGAAGGATCTCGGGGTCGAGACCTTTGTATTTGGTGATGGTGAACACGTTCTCCACCTGGCCGTAGACATCGAGGTTCGAGGCACCGATCTTGCGGATGATCTTCGAGGGGAGCTTGTACGAGAGCTTGAGGTATTTCATCTTCATGTACGACCCGTTTTCGATGTAGTAGGTCGAGAAACGGCTCTCGTTGTTGTCGTCGGTGAGCGACAGGGCCGGGATGTCAGAGCCGGTGTTGTCGGGGCGCCAGGCATTGAGGATATCCTTGCCGCGGTTGGTGGCGAGGTTGCCGTAGTTCATAGAGTAGAGCTGGCGTTTCATGTGGTTCTGGATGTCCTGACCGAAATCGCCGGCGAAGAACATGTCGAGGGCGAACGCGCGGTAGTTGAACTTGAGGTTAAGACCGAGCGACAGATCGGGGTTGGGGTCGCCGATGATGCAGCGGTCGTCGTCGTTGATCACGCCGTCGCCGTTGAGGTCACGGAAAATCAGACGGCCGGGGGCGGCGCCGGTCTGTGTGGCATGGTTGGCCACCTCGGCTGCGTTCTGGAAGATGCCGTCGCACACATAGCCGTAGTAGACGCCCATGGGCTGGCCCGGGATGAGGCGCGAGTCGCCGCCGATGAATTTCTGGCGCGAGTTCAGGGTCACAAGCTCATTCTTGTACTGCGAGAGGTTGAGCGAGCCGCTCCACGAGAAGTCGCCGTACTGGGGCGAGTTGTAGCCGAGGGTGATTTCCCAGCCGGTGTTCTTCATGTCGCCGGTGTTGAGCCACATGGCGGCGTTCTCGCCTGCCACGTCAAGGGCGGGCGGGATGGTGAGCATGTCTTTGGTCTTCTTGATGAACCAGTCGGCCGAGAGGTTCAGCGCGCCGTTGAAGAAGAGGAAGTCGACACCGATGTTGTGCTGGTAGGTGGTCTCCCATTTCAGGTCGGGGTTACCGGTGCTGGCCAGCGTGATGCCCGACACGGTCGACGAGTTTGTGCCGTTGATGTCGTAGGCGCCGTTGCCGGTGTTGAAGATATAAGTGGAGTATGCGGGATAGAGCGCGGGGATGTTGGCGTTACCGTTCTGGCCCCAAGAGTAGCGGATCTTCATGTCAGAGAGCACGTCGTTCTCGGGGAAGAAAGCCTCCTGTGTCGGGCGCCAGGCCAGCGAGAAGGCGGGGAACACGCCGGCGCGGTTGCCTTTGGCGAAACGCGAGTTCTCGTCGCGGCGGATGGTGAACGATGCCAGGTAGCGGTCGGCGTAGTTGTAGTCGATTTTGCCGAAGAGCGAGAACACCGACCACTGTGTCTTGCCGCCGCCGTTGTTGCGGGTGCCTGTGCCCGAGCCGATCTGCATGAAGTCGGAATCCTCGAACTCATACCCCTCGCGCGAGGCCGAGAGGTCGCGGAACGTGTAGCCGATGGCCTCGGTGCCGAGCAGCACGGTGAGGTGGTGTTTTTCGGCGAAGGTCTTGTTGTAGTTGGCGGTGTTGGTCCATGTCCAGGTGTCGCCCTGGCCGTAGACGCTCGATACCGAGTTCACGTCGCCGGGGTTGGTGGCGCGGCCCAGGGTGTTGTTGAAATACTGGCTGTGCTCGATACCTATGTTGGTCTTGATGGCGAGGCCGTCGATGGGTTTCACCTCAAGGTAGGCGTTGCCCAGGATGCGCCACGACGCCAGATTGTTGTCTTTGGTGTTGCTGATGATCTGCACGGGGTTGGCGAGGTCAGATGCGATCAGCGCGATCGGGCGCGCCCACTCGCCGTTGAGGCCGCGCACGGGCAGTGCCGGGTGCTGGCTCATGGCGGTGAAGGGGATGCCTCGGTCACCGGCCACGTCGGCGCCGCGGTTTGTCCAGCGTGCCAGGGCCAGGTTCTCGCCGATGGTGATGTATTTGTTGAAGTCGTAACGCGAGTTGATGCGTGCGCCGTAACGTTCGTAGAATGTCTCCTTGATGTTACCGTTCTGGTTGATGTAGTTCAGCGAGAACATCACAGAGCCCTTCTCGGTGTTGTTCGACACCGATGCGGTGAGGTTGTTGGTCCAGGCGGTCTGGTAAACCTGGTCCTGCCAGTCGGTGTTGGCGGTGGGGAAGTTCGTGTCGCCACCTACGTAGGGCTGCAGCACAGGCTCGGGGCCGTTGCCGTAGAGCACGTGCGAAGGGGTGATGTTCGAGTTCTTCGAGGCGGCCCAGTAAGCCTGGCCCCATTCGTCGGCGCTGAGCATGTCGTAGCGTTTGGCCACCGTCTGTGCCGATGCGGCATAGTTGATGTTGATGGTCATGCGGTCGCCCTTGCCCTGCTTGGTGGTGATGACGACAACGCCGTTTGCGGCGCGGCTGGCGTAGATTGATGCCGAGGGGGGATCCCTCACCGGCGC
>USKE01000038.1 GCA_900555165.1 uncultured Porphyromonadaceae bacterium
CACGCGCTCGTCGAGCGGCATCCACGGTTTTTTTGCCGTGTTGCGCCCGATTGCCACGATCACGCGCTCAAACAGCGGCAGCGCGCGGTCTACTATTGACTTGTGGCCTATGGTGAACGGGTCAAATGACCCGGCGAAGAAAGCGGTTGCCATGATTTATATATAATAATAGGTGCCGTGTCACTCTTCCACCACCAGATTCTCGATGATGAATTCCTGGCGGTCAGAGGTGTTCTTGCCCATGTAGAAATCGAGCAGGTCGCCCACGGCGTCCTCTTTGCGCAGTGTCACGCGGTCGAGGCGCATGTCGGGGCCTATGAAACCCTTGAACTCGTCGGGCGAGATTTCACCCAGACCTTTGAAACGGGTTATCTCGGCGCTCGAGCCCAGGCGTGTCACGGCGGCGTCAAGCTCGGCGTCAGAATAGCAGTAGGTGTCGGCGCCGGCCGCGGGGCTTTCGGGCGTGCCGTCGGCTTTGGCGCCATCTTTTTTCGCCTTTGAGCCTTTGCGGCGGATGGCGCGCTTGTCGCGCACGCGGAACAGCGGCGTCTGCAGCACATACACATGCCCTTTCTTCACCAGGTCGGGGAAGAACTGCAGGAAGAACGTGAGCAGCAGCAGGCGGATGTGCATGCCGTCGACATCGGCATCGGTGGCGATGATGACGTTGTTGTAGCGCAGGCCGTCAATGCCGTCCTCGATGTTGAGGGCAGCCTGCAGCAGGTTGAACTCTTCGTTTTCGTAGACCACCTTGCGTGTCATGCCGAACGAGTTCAGCGGTTTCCCCTTGAGCGAGAACACCGCCTGGGTCTTCACGTCGCGTATCTTGGTTATCGACCCTGATGCCGAGTCGCCCTCGGTGAGGAAGATCGACGACGCCAGTTTCAGCTCCTCGTCACCCTTGGGGTCGTTGAGGTGCACCTGGCAGTCACGCAGTTTCGAGTTGTGCAGGTTCACTTTCTTGGCGCGCTCGCGTGCCAGCTTGGTCACGCCGGCCATGGCCTTGCGCTCGCGCTCGCTCTCCTGTATCTTCTTCAGGATGATGTCGGCGGTCTCAAGGTCTTTGTGCAGGTAGTTGTCAAGCTCTTTCTTGAGGAAGTCGCCGATGAACTTGGCCACCGTGGGGCCGTCGGGACCCATGTCGCGCGAGCCGAGCTTGGTCTTTGTCTGCGACTCGAACACCGGCTCCTCGACCTTTACCGATACGGCGGCGATCATGCCGTTGCGTATGTCGGAATACTCGAAATTGCGGCCGAAATAATCCTTTATGGTACGCGACACCGCCTCTTTGAAGGCCGCCAGGTGCGTACCCCCCTGGGTGGTGTGCTGGCCGTTGACAAACGAGTAGTATTCCTCGCCGTACTGGTTGGCGTGGGTGATGGCTACCTCGATGTCGGGCCCTTTGAGGTGGATGGCCGGATATAGCGGTTCTTTGGTGAGGTTGGCCTTGAGGAGGTCGAGCAGACCGTTGCGCGACACATAGCGCTTGCCGTTGAACACGATGGCCAGCCCGGTGTTGAGGTAGGTGTAGTTGCGTATCAGCGTCACGATGAACTCGTGGTTGAACCTGAAGTCGCGGAACACCGTGGCGTCGGGGGTGAACTCCACGAACGTGCCGTTGGGCTCGTCGGTGGGTGTCTCGGGGGTCTCGCTCACCAGGTTGCCGCGCTCGAAGATGGCCGAGCGGGTCAGGCCGTCACGGAAGGCGCTGATGGTGAACGATGTCGACAGCGCGTTCACGGCCTTTATGCCCACACCGTTGAGGCCCACCGACTTCTTGAATGCCTTGTTGTCGTATTTGGCGCCGGTGTTCATTTTCGACGCCACGTCGATGAGCTTGCCCAGGGGCACGCCGCGACCGTTGTCGCGCACGCTCACGCGCCCGGTCTCGTCGTCGAGGGTTATGGTGATCAGGCGTCCGTAGCCCATCATGAACTCGTCGATCGAGTTGTCGAGCACCTCTTTCAGCAATACGTATATGCCGTCGTCAGAGTACGAGCCGTCGCCGAGCTTGCCTATGTACATGCCCGGGCGCAGACGTATGTGCTCTTTCCAGTCGAGGGTGCGTATGTCGTCCTCGGCGTACTCCACCTGCCGTGCCTCGTCAGAGACCCCGGCGGCGTCAAAAATGTCGTTTGGTTCTGTTGTGTCTGTCATTATGGTACACTTCGACACAAAGTTAGCAAATTTCGGCGGAATCTTTACACTCATTATTATATCAGATGTACGAATAATGATTGGCGGGTGGGATTCGAGATACCTTTTTAGACGTTGAAATACAAAAAATAACGGTTTTTTGTTAAAAATTTGCAAAAACAGATTTATTACCCTATCTTTGCCCTTGCTTTCAAGTAAGGCCCCTTTATTGGCCTGGACATACCAATCGATTTTATCGTTTGTTTCTTCTGCCCTAAATCTATTTGTTAACCCTTAATACGGGATTTTAAATTGATGTTTAACCTGAAATCATGGGCTGTCGTGCCTGTGTTCGCTGCGAGCCTCCTTATTGGCAGCTGTGGCTCTGACGAACCCGACGACCCCGCTAAGAAACCCGATCAGAAACCGGTCTCGATAACTGTCGAGCCCGCTAAAGCCGTGACTGTCAATTTCGAGAGTCAGTCTGTAAATGTAACGGTGACATCTACTGCCGACTGGAGCATCGCCTCTGATGCCGACTGGTGCAAGGTGTTTCCCACCGGAGGTGTGCGCAACGAGCCCACCACCGTGAAGATCACTGTGTCAGGTTACAGCGGCGATCTTGAGAGCCGCGTGGCCAACCTCACGGTGTCGGCCGGCAGCAATGCCTCCGAGACCATAACCGTGACCCAGACGCCGGTCAGCATCGTGCGCCCGTCGACGTTGAGCATGGCGTTCGGCGGACAGGCCGGTTCACAGAAATTCACCATCGAGGCAAACGTCGACTGGGAGCTTTCTCCGCGTGCCGACTGGATTGCCGTCACTCCCCTGAAAGGTGGCGCGGGCGTGCATGAGATCACCGTCACCGTGGCCGAGAACATGACCGCCGCAGACCGCAAGGGGGAGATTTACCTTACCGATGATTCGGGCACCCGCACCATCGAGGTAAGGCAGATGAGCGACGCCATCACCACTCCCGAGGGCTACACCCTGGTATGGCACGACGAGTTCAACGACCCCACCGTGAAACGCCCCGACACCCGCGAGTGGTGGTACGAGGTGTGGAACCCCGGCACTGTCAACAACGAGCTGCAGCGCTACATTGCCGGTGAGCGCGACGGCGTCACCACCGCCGAGATCGCCGACGGTTTCCTCAACATCTACGCCAAGAAAGTGGGCAACGAAGTATGGTCGGCCCGCATCAACACCTCCAACTACTGGACATACGGCTACTTTGAGGCCCGACTGAAACTCCCCAAGGGGAAAGGTACCTGGCCCGCATTCTGGATGATGCCCCAGACCGGCGGCAACAACTGGCCCTCGTGCGGCGAAATCGACATCATGGAAGAGGTGGGCGTGAACCCCAACTACACTTCGTCGTCAATCCACTGCAAGGCCTACAACCACATGATCGGCACCCAGAAGACCAAAGAGGTATTCACCCCGGGCGCTGAAGATGAGTTCCATGTATATGCCCTGGAATGGACGCCCGACTACATACGCACCTATGTCGACGGCAAGAAACTGCTTGATTTCCCCAACGACCATGCCGGCAACCCCGACACCTGGCCCTTCGACAAGGCTTTCGGCCTGAAACTCAACCTGGCCTGGGGCGGCGACTGGGGCGGCTATGCCGGTGTAGACGAGAAGGCGCTCCCCGCCACGTATCAGATTGACTACGTGCGGGTGTTCCAGAAACAATAACCCTTTAAGGCGGCTTGTGATAGCGGGCCGTCCGCGGCGTCGCCGCGGCGACCCACTCTGACAAGGCGCCGGCCATCCGGCTGAAACCTGATAAGGGCGCCTGCCACGCACTCCGGCGCCCAAGTCCCTACGCTCACGCGTCACTCCGCGTTTTCATCGCGCTCATACATCCTCACGGGCCATGGCCCGTCATTGCCGCCGCCGGCGGCAATGTGCAGGTAATGAAACAAATTATCATATATAAATCAATCCTATTACATTAAATCCTTATGCAATGAAAAGATTAGCTTTATTCCTAATCTCGATATTGACCGTGGCAAGCGTCTTCGCCGCCGACGTCAATGTCAAGGGTAAGGTTGTCGACGCAGCCGACAACGAGCCCCTGATCGGCGCAACTGTGATTGTGGCAGGAGCCTCGAACGTCGGCGTCTCGACAAACGTCGACGGTGAGTTCCAGCTCACGGTGCCCGAAGGCAAAACACTGCGCGTCTCTTATGTGGGCTATGCCACACAGAACGTGAAGATCACCGGCGCCGACACCGACATCACCGTGGCCATGGTTTCTGACAGCCAGGCTCTCGACGAAGTCGTTGTCGTAGGTTACGGCACACAGCGCAAGAGCGTGGTCACCGCCGCCATCTCTAAGGTCGATGACAAGAAACTCGCCATGGGTGCTCCCGTGCGTGTCGACAACGCACTCAAGGGTCTCACCTCGGGTGTGACTGTCACCTCGGCATCAGGTCAGCCCGGTGCCGCCGCCAAAGTGCGTGTGCGCGGTATCGGTACCATCAACAACTCCGAGCCTCTCTACATTGTCGACGGCATGCCCATCGAGGGTGGCATCGACTACCTCAACCCCGCCGACATCAAGTCGATCGAGGTGCTGAAGGATGCCGCATCAGGTGCCGTCTACGGTGCCCGCGCCGCAAACGGTGTAATCATCGTCACCACCAAGAGCGGCAGCGAAGGCAAGACCAACATCACATACGACTTCTCTTACGGCTGGCAGACCGCATGGAAACACCGTGACGTGCTCAACGCCACCGAATATGCCATCATGATGAACGAGGGCGCCCTCAACGCAGGCATGGCCCCCATCTACGCCAAACCTGAGTCGTACGGCGAAGGCTTTGACTGGCAGGACGCCGTCTTCAACGACAACGCCCCCGTGATGAACCACCAGTTCTCGCTGTCGGGCGCATCCGAGAAGGTGAACTACTTCCTCTCGCTCGGTTACTACACACAGGACGGTATCGTCGGCGGTAACTACGACCACTCGAACTACCAGCGTCTGACACTGCGTTCAAACAACACCTACACCGTGTTCGACGCATCGAAGACCCGCAGCTATCTCAACAACCTCAAGATCACCGTCAACGCATCGTATGCACGCATCAAGTCGCGCGGCCTCGACGTGAACTCCACATGGGGTACCGCCCTGGGTTCGGCCCTGGCCATCTCGCCCATGCTGCAGCCCTACCTCGAGGGTGAGCTCGCCAAGCAGCAGCTCGACTACTACGCCAAGAACGACCAGTACGTGCCCCTCTACAACGACAAGGGCCAGCTCATCATGAACCCCGAGGCATTCGGCAACTACCAGGAGATGTCCAACCCCTTCGCACGTTTCACCCTGCCCACCTCGAAAGGCTGGAGCCACAAGTTCGTCGGCAACTTCATCGGCGAGCTCCAGATCTGGGACAATATCCGCTACCGCATCAGCTACGGCGCCGACCTCTCTTTCTGGGGCAACGACGGCTACAACATACCCTACTACCTGCGCAACGGCGACTCACGCACTCAGTCGCAGGCCTACTCGGAGTCTAACCGCGGCACCGTATGGCAGATCGAGAACGTCCTCATGTGGGACAAGCAGTTCGCCGGCGTGCACAACGTGAACGTGGTGCTCGGCCAGTCTGCCAAGGAATCGAAGAGCAACTACCTCTGGGGCTCGCGCAACAATATCATCGACTATTCGCGCCCCTACATCAACGCCTCTACCGGTCTTGCCGCCGACGGCGACCGTGACGCCACAGGCGGTCCCACAGTCAAGGCCAAGCTCGCCTCTCTGTTCGCCCGCGCAAGCTACGACTACGACTCGCGCTACATGATCCAGGCCACCGTACGTCGCGACGGTTCGAGCCGTTTCGGTTCAAACAACCACTACGCAACATTCCCCTCGTTCTCGGCAGGCTGGAACCTCACCAACGAGCCTTACATGAAGAACCGCCCCGAATGGTGGTCGAACACCAAGATCCGTGCATCGTGGGGTAAGAACGGTAACGAGAACATCGGCGACATGATGTTCGTCGCACTGGCCGCATCGGGCAACAACGCCATCTTCGGCAACCAGGTGGTGAACGGCACCAAGCCCACCATCATCCCCAACGCCAACCTCAAATGGGAGGAGTCGACCCAGACCGACGTAGGTATCGACCTCGGTTTCTTCAACAACGCGCTGACCTTCTCGGCCGACTACTACTACAAGAAGACCGACGGCATGCTCATGACCATGCAGATCCCCTCTTACGTCGGCGAGTCGAAACCCTGGGGTAACGTCGGCAAGATGGAGAACTCGGGTGTCGAGATGGAAATCAACTACAACCAGAACATCAACGACTTCCGTTTCAGCGTAGGCGGCAACCTCACCTACCTGCACAACAAGCTCATCGACTACGGTAACGACACCGGCTGGGCCAACCTCGACTCGTTCCAGGGCACAGGCTCGATCTCGCGCGCCGAGAACGGCAAGCCTTTCCCCTTCTTCTACGGTTTCAAGACCGACGGCATCATCCAGAACCAGGCCGAGGCCGACGAGTATAACGCCAAGTATCCCTACGGCCAGAACGGCAACTACTTCGTCAACGCCGTGCCGGGCGATGTACGTTTCGTCGACGTTGACGGCGACGGCGCCATCACCGAGAACGACCGTACCGACATCGGCAAGGGTATGCCCGACTGGACTTACGGCATCAACCTCACCGCCGAGTGGAAAGGTCTTGCGCTGAGCGCCCTCTTCCAGGGTACCATCGGCAACAAGATCTATGACGCCACCCGCCGTACCGACGCCCTCAACTCGAACCTCCCCGGCTGGATGCGCGGCCGCTGGACCGGCGAGGGCACATCGAACCGCATCCCCCGTTTCGTCCGCGCCGACAACCGCAACTGGGTGTCGTCAGACCTGCTCGTGTATGACGGCGAATACTTCCGTCTGAAGAACATCATGCTCAGCTACACTCTCCCCCGCCAGATCACCCGCAAGGTGGCCGTCGAGAACTTCCGCGTGTATGTTTCGGCCGAGAATCTCTTCACCTGCACCAAATATCACGGTTTCGATCCCGAGATCTCGTCGGGCGGCACATCGCTCGGCATCGACTACGGTGTCTATCCCCAGCCCCGTGTATGGACTGTAGGTTTCAATCTCCAGTTCTAACCTATCTAAAACTTGAGTCAAATGAAAAAGACATTATATATCGCGGCCGGCCTTGCCGTGGCCGCAATGGGTCTGACCGGGTGCTCTGATTCGTTCCTCGATGTCACCGACCCGATCAACATGCCTGTCGACGAATACTTCTCGACAGACGCCCACGTGCAGGATGCTGTCGTGGCCGCCTACGACCCCCTGCACTGGACCGACTGGGGCATGGGCGAGTACAACCCCTACATGCTTATGTCAGACATCATGGCCGATGACCTCTGGGTCGGCGGCTCTGACCGCGGCGACAACGCCAACTGGCACCTGATGATGAACTACGAGGCACGCCCCAACGCCGTCATCGGCGGCATCTGGACCGAGGCCTACTCGGGCATCAAGCGCTGCAACGACGTGATGCACTATCTCAATGACCTCGACATCCCCGACATGACCGACAAGAACCGCGCATACTACGAGGCACAGGTGCGTGTGCTCCGCGTGTTCTACTACAACTGGGTGTGGAAATTCTACGGCAACGTGGTGTGGTTCGACAAGAACGCCGACGCCGCCCCCTACATCTACCCCCAGCTCACCGCCGACGAGATCTACGCCAACATGATCGCCGACCTTGAGGGTGCTATCGCCCTCAACGCGCTCCCCATGCGCGAGACCGCCGACCGTGCAGGCCGCGTCACCAAGGCTATGGCCTACATGCTCTATGCCGAGATTGTGATGTACCAGAACGACCAGGCACGTTTCCAGAAGGCCTTCGACTATATGAAGGAGATCATCGACTCGCCCGACTACGACCTCTACGCCGACTACGGCACACTCTTCAAGGAGGAGGCCGAGTGGTGCGAGGAGTCGATCTACGAGATCAACTACATCGACGACAACGCCGTGCGCTCATGGAGCGGCCCGCTGGTTGCCGGCGGCACCGTGCTCCCCACACTCATCAGCCCGTCAGGTCTGCCCAGCGGCACCGAGGGGCACGAAGAGGGCTGGGGTTTCTGCCCCGTGCGTCAGGAGACCTACGACCGCTATGCCGAGGGTGACGTGCGCCGCGACGCAACCTGCTGGAACTCGAACCACATCGAAGGCCTCTCGTACAACCGCCGCTACCAGGACACCGGCATCTTCCTTGAGAAATATGCCGCCCTCTCGGGCAACAACGCCGACCAGAAGGCCGACGCACAGCTCAACTGGAACAACAACTGGCGCGTGTACCGCTACTCTGAGACTCTGCTCAACGCCGCCGAGCTGCTGCTGCGCGGCGCCACAGGCGGTTCGGCCCAGGATTACCTCGACGCCGTGCGCACCCGCGCCGGCCTGGCCTCTGTGACAGCCAACCTCGACAACGTGCTTGAGGAGCGTCACCTCGAGTTCGTGGGCGAGGGCAAACGCTACTGGGATCTCATCCGTTCGGGCAAAGCCGCATCAGTGCTTGTTCCCGACCAGTACGGCTACCGCACCAACTCATGGTCTGAGTCGAAGAAATACCTCCCCATCCCCCAGAGCGAGATTGACCAGGCTCAGGGCACTCTGACACAAAACAACTACTAATTCCTCAGCATTCCCGAAAATGAAAAAGATATTCAAATCGATCTTGGGCGCCGGTGTGGCTGTCGTGGGTCTGGGTGTTCTCTCGGCCTGCACGGCAGAAAAATTCGACGTGCTCGATCCCAACGGCGTGCCTGATGCCGCCAATATCGACGTCACGGTGACCGTTGACCCCGAAACCAACGAATACTGCCTGACGCTCAACAACGCCCAGGGGTGTTATCCCGTGTGGAACGTGCACCTGAGCGACACCAAAACCGAAATCTCCACGCAGAACGGCAAGCGCGGCATCATCACCACCAAGGGCGAATACCCCGTGGAGGTGCGTGTAGGCAACCGCAACGGTGTCAGCACCGGCTCGAAGACGGTGAACATCGTCATTGACCACACCATCGTTGACTACGGCCCCTATATCCAGCGCCTGACCGCCGGCGACACCAAGACCTGGATGATCGCCCGCGACGAGACAGGTCACCTGGGTTGCGGCCCCTCTGGCACCGAAGGCCTCGAATGGTGGAGCGCCACCCCCAACAACAAGGCCGAATGGGGCGTATATGACAATCGCATGATCTTCGGCAAGACCGAGGCTGCCGACGGCGGTGCCTACACCTACGATCCGGGTGCGAGCGGCACAATCTACGTGAACACCGGCATCACCGACCTGCCCCCCTATTCGCAGTACAACACCCACGACGAGCTGGACTACTGCGCCCCCGCCGAGAAACAGGAGACCACCTTCACCATCGTCAGCGAGAACGACAAGCTTTACCTCGTCTTCCCCCAGGGTACGCTGATGGGCTATCTCCCCAACGTCGAGGCCTACAACGCCCCCAAGTTCGAGATTCAGTCAATCTCAAACTCGATGGTCGACCTGGTGAACGACAATGGCGCCATCGCCTGGCACTATAAGCTCGGTCTCGAGGGTGAGGCTCCCTTCATGGGCTTCAAGTACGACAGCGAGTATAACCTCTTCCGCAACGCCACATGTGCCGAACCGGTCATCTTCTACGCTCATGGCGGTGGCTGGGAACTCTATCCCGCGCCGTTCGACTACACTGTAGAAGAGAACGGCTATACATTCTCGTTACCCGGAGCTACCGACCAGCAGTGGCAGGCACAGTTCAAGTTCCTCACCGACATCGTGACTTCGGCCGACAAGACATACGACATGTCTGTGGTCATCAGCTCAAACAAGGATCTCCCCGGTGTGACATTCAAGGCCACTCACGAGACTCTCAACGACAAGGGAGAGCCTGAGGATGTCGGCGAGATCATAAACAAGACCGAGGCAGTGGCCGCCGGTGAGGATCATGTGATCTGGTGTTCTGACGTGAAGGGTATCGATACCGACAAACTGAAGATTGTCTTCGACTTCGGCGGTAACCCCGAGGGCGCGGTGATCACAGTCAAGAACATCGTCATCAAGGACCACGCCAACAACGACGGCACTGTTCTCCCCGAAATTCCCGACGAGCCCGAGGTTCCCGAGGCTCCCGTTACCTGGTGCGATCCCGCCAGCGAACTTAATCTCTGGAACGCCGCACAGTCAACCATGGAGTTCTACTATGCTCCCGGCTGGACTCCGATTGCCGCTCCTGATTTCACAGCCAACGGCAACTATTACGAGGTTTCACTTCCCGAGGCTACATTTGAGACCTGGCAGGCTCAGGTGAAATATCACACTCTGATGGCCACCTCAGCCGACAAGAACTATGACTTCCGCATCACTTTCGAGTCGAACACCGACCACGGCAACATCTGTGTGAAACTCACCCAGGATGGCGACGACGGCAACTTCTACATGGAGGAGAAGGTAGGTGTCACCGCCTACGAGGAGAAGACCTTCAAGTGGGTCAACATGCCCGGCAAGGACATCGAGAAACTGATGCTCGTGCTTGACTTCGGTGGCAACGCCGCCGACACCAAGGTGACCGTCAAGGACATCATCTTCCAGGAGCACGCCGAATAAGCCCGCTCCACGGATAATCGGGGAAGCCGCCTGACGGCGGTTCCCTGAATAACCCTACCGGCCCTCCCGGTGCCACACGGCACCGGGAGGGTTTCATTTTGTTTTAACGGTTAATAAATTTTAACTATCTTTGCAGTGTCGGGTCGTGATTGACTGACTGTGCCGCGCGGTATGATATTTTGTTCCCTGCGGCTCCATGAAAACTTATTTACTTACTTACATTTCTTTACACCTCTTACCAGTTATCATGAAGAAAAACTTCTTGTGGTCGTTGCTGATGGCGCTCTGTGCCGTCGGCACCGCCACGGCGGCAGATTATGGTCTGCCCGCAAACATCCAGCAGGGTAACATCCTGCACTGTTTCAATTGGCCGATTACCACCGTCAAGGCCGAACTGCCCAATATCGCCGCCGCAGGTTTCGGCTCGGTGCAGCTGTCGCCCCTTCAGCGCCCCGACATCCAGGTGGGCTACGCATGGCACGACCTATACCGCCCCTACGACCTGGCTTTCAAGGGCTCGGCGGGGATGGGTTCCGAACAGGACCTGCGCGAACTCTGCGCCGAGGCCGCCACTTACGGCATCAAGGTCATCGTGGATGTGGTGGCAAACCATGTCGACAAGACAGCCGGCTACCATGATACATGGTGGGACGCAAACGGTCGCGTGCGCTGGAACGGCGGCATAAACTATGGCGACCGCTATTCGATCCCCCCGTTATGAT
>USKE01000039.1 GCA_900555165.1 uncultured Porphyromonadaceae bacterium
GGACCGGGGGAAATAAGCACACCGTCATATTCGTCCAGCACAGAGGCATCTGAGGGGTCTATTGCGTCGTTGCGCACCACATCGACCGTCGCTCCCAAGGTTTTCAGATATCCAACGATGGTGTATACGAAAGAATCGTAATTGTCCACCACCACAATGCGTGCCGAATCCGTCATGACGCTCCTCGTCTCGTTCTGATTATGGGATGGCACCGGCGAGCGCCGACCGTCATCCCATGCGTTCCCATTATCGCCGCCAACCGGCCATGCCGCTAATCGACCGCGTAATTCGACATGCTTTGCAGGATGGGGATGTTGCTTGCCGCCCATGGGCACGCCCACTGAATCAGCGACACGCTGACGATGAACAGCAGCAGTATCAGCAGCCACAGCAACAGCCGTATCAGCAGGGACAGCAGCAGTATCAGCAGGGATACCAGCAGGGGTATCAGCACGGCTATCAGCAGCAACCCCAGTACACACAGTACACCCAGCAGATCTATTACGAGCGCCCGCGCTCGAACGGTCTCGGCATGGCCGGATTCATACTGTCGCTCTGCGCGCTCATATTCTGCTGGGTGCCGGTGCTCGACATCATTCTTTGGGTGCTCGGCCTGGTATTCTCGCTGATAGGCATCTTCAAGGCTCCGCGCGGTTTTGCCGTGGCAGGCCTGAGCATCTCACTGCTTGTGATCATCACGGCCATCATAGGATTCCTGATTTTCGGTGCGGCCCTGATAGCGATAGGCTGACCCCGCTCAGCGAGGCGAGAACGTAAGCACGGCCCGGCAAAGCGCCCTGTCACCGTTGACAAGCTCGGCGTATGTCGGGCCCTGCTGTATGCCGCCGGCTGAGTCGGGCGACTGCGAGAGGCGCACGTCGACCGGCTCGTCATAATACGCCTCGTGCAGATATGCGATCTCAAACCGCGTGAGGCGGTTGCGGTCGTGGAAGTCGAGCGACCACTGGTTTAACAGCAGTTCGATGTAGCGCGACGAGTTCACATGCCGGTTGAAGTCGATGTCGCAGTAGGTAAACCTGTATGGCGCCGAAACATATTCGGCAAGCGGACGCAGACGCCCCGCCTTCGGCACCGGACAGCGGTCGGGCAGCGCCACAGCCTCAATCCACGCCATGCGCGAGATATCGCCGGCGCCGCGGGTAACGGTGTCGAGAACGGCCCAGACGGTGCGCGCCCACCCGAGGATGTTCCCCTCGGCGTCATAGAAACAGAAGTCGCGCTCAGAGAACATGCGGTTAACCGTGGCCACCCAGGTCTCGACACGGTATGTCTCGTTTACGCCCGGATAGCGCGTCATCTCCACGGCCACGCGCGAGAGCACCCAGGTCTGGTTATAGCCCACCAGGTCGGCATAGCCGATGCCAAGCTCGTTTGCATGCAGGGTAGCCACCTCTATCAGGCGGTTTATGAGCAGCGTCAGGGGCATGCGCTGCTGGGGGTTGCACTCGGCCGGAGTAAGGAAATATGTGCGCTCGAAAAGCCGGGGTTTCCCCTGCGCGAGCGCCTCGTGTTCAGGATTCATCATATCGAAAATGAAAACGGCGGTGTGTCAGCGTTTGTTGACACACCGCCGGTTTTATCGGCATACTCCCGGAGCACGGCCGGCAGGCTCGGCGCCGGGATCAGCCGTGCGGATTATTCAGCTGCTGCCTCGTCGGCCTTGGGAGCCTCTTCTGCTTTGGGAGCCTCGGCCTCAGCCTTGGGAGCGGCCTTGGCACCGCGGCGTGTGCGGCGGGTCTTCTTGGCCTCTTTCTTATCCTTGAGCATGTTCTCGTTGTAGTCAACGAGCTCGATGAAGCATGTCTGGGCGTTGTCGCCGAGACGGTTGCCGGTCTTGAGGATGCGGGTGTAGCCACCGGGACGGTCGGCGATCTTCTGCGAGATCTCGCGGAAAAGCTCGGTGACGGCATATTTGTTCTGGAGATAAGAGAACACCAGACGGCGGTTGGCCATGGTGTCGTTCTTGGCGCGGTTGATCAGCGGCTCGGCATATACACGCAGTGCTTTGGCCTTGGCCAGAGTGGTGAAGATGCGCTTGTGCTGGATCAGCGAGACGGTCATGTTGGCGAGCAGGGCGTCGCGATGGGCCTTCTTGCGCGAGAGGTGGTTGAAGCTTTTATTATGTCTCATCGTTGTGGTTCTTCTTTGTCAAGTTTGTATTTTGAGATATCCATACCGAACGACAGGCCCAGGTTGGCGAGCAGGTCGTCGAGTTCCGTGAGTGACTTCTTGCCGAAGTTACGGAATTTGAGGAGGTCGGTCTTATTGAACACCACGAGTTCGCCGAGAGTCTCGACCTCGGCGCTCTTGAGGCAGTTGAGGGCGCGCACCGACAGGTCCATGTCGACCAGTTTGGTCTTCAGGAGCTGACGCATGTGCAACACTTCCTCGTCAAATTCCTCGGCGCCGTCGGTGTCTGTGGTCTCGATGGTGATCTTCTCGTCAGAGAAGAGCATCAGGTGGTAGATCAGAATCTTGGCGGCCTCCTTGAGGGCGTCCTGCGGAAGGATCGAGCCGTTGGTGGTGATTTCAATAATGAGCTTCTCGTAGTCGGTCTTCTGGTCAACGCGGAAGTTTTCAACGGCGTACTTCACGTTCTTGATCGGGGTGTAGATCGAGTCGATGGCCAGAGTCTGGATATCGGTGATCTCGAGCTGGTTCTCGTCGGCGGGAACCCAACCGCGACCCTTGTTGATTGTGACTTCGAGATTGAAGCTTGCCTCAGGATCCAAATGACAAATGACTTCATCGGGGTTGAGCACCTCGAAACCCGAAAGGGCCTTGCCAATATCACCGGCCTTGAACACCTCCTTGCCTGACACGTTGATGACGGCTTTTTCGGTGTCATGGTCCTCGGTGATCTGTTTCAGATCAACCTTCTTGAGGTTGAGGATGATGTTTGTAACATCCTCCTTCACTCCGGGAATGGTATCGAACTCGTGTTTTACGCCGTCGATCTTGATAGCGGAGATTGCATAGCCTTCGAGTGACGAAAGCAGAACGCGACGCAGGGCGTTGCCCACAGTGATACCATAGCCGGGCTCCAAGGGCTTGAACTCGAATTTGCCGTAGAAGCTGTTTGCCTCTAACATCACAACCTTGTCAGGTTTCTGGAAAGCTAAAATAGCCATGGATCTTTTGGATTAAAATTGATTACTTAGAGTAGAGCTCGACGATGAGTTGCTCCTTGATGTTCTCGGGGATGTCCTCGCGGGTGGGGACATGGAGCAGCTTGCCGGCCTTGGCTGACTCATCCCATTCGATCCAGGGATATTTGGCGTGGTTGAAACCTGCCAGGTTGTCGGCGATGACCTCGAGCGATTTCGACTTCTCGCGCACGGCAACGATGTCACCGGGCTGTACCGAGTAAGAGGGGATGTTGACCACTTTGCCGTTTACGGTCACGTGCTTGTGGAGCACGAGCTGACGGGCGGCGGCACGTGTGGGGGCGATGCCCAGACGGTAAACCATATTGTCGAGACGGCTCTCAAGGAGCTGGAGCAGGATCTCGCCGGTGATGCCCTTCATGGCCGAAGCCTTCTTGAAGAGGTTGCGGAACTGGCGCTCGAGCACACCGTATGTATATTTGGCCTTCTGTTTCTCACGGAGCTGTGTGCCGTACTCCGAAGTTTTGCGGCGACGGTTCTGACCGTGCTGGCCGGGGGGGAAGTTGCGGCGGCTCAGGATTTTGTCTTCGCCAAAGATGGGTTCCCCGAATTTGCGTGCGATTTTGGTCTTGGGACCTGTGTATCTTGCCATTGTGGGTTTTCTCTTTATGTGCCGCGGCGGTGTGTGCCTGCCGTGTGCCCGTGAGGACTGCGGCGGCGGCCGCGACTGAGTTTTATGTTTAGTGAAGGATTAACTGTGGTCTGGCGGAACTGGGGGCTGTGTGACCGCGCCGGCACGAGTGCCGTGCGCCGGGTGCCCGGCCCGATCAGACGCGACGACGTTTCGGAGGACGGCAGCCGTTGTGGGGCAGCGGTGTAACGTCGATGATTTCGGTGACTTCGATGCCCATGCCGTGAACGGTGCGGATGGCTGACTCGCGGCCGTTGCCGGGACCTTTCACGTATGCCTTTACTTTGCGCAGGCCGAGGTCGTAAGCGACCTTGCCGCAATCCTGGGCGGCCATCTGGGCGGCGTAGGGGGTGTTCTTCTTAGAACCGCGGAAACCCATCTTACCGGCCGAAGACCATGAAATCACCTGTCCTTCGCTGTTGGCTAAGCACACGATGATGTTATTGAATGACGAGTGAACGTGAAGCTGGCCGGCGGCATCAACCTTGACGTTTCTCTTTTTAGCTGCGACTGTTTTTTTTGCCATGTCTGTTGTGTTGTGGTTACGTGGCCCCGGATGAAGATTTGCGGAGAGACCGGGGCGCTGGCGTTGGCGTTATTATTTAGTGGCTTTTTTCTTGTTAGCAACGGTTTTCTTGCGGCCCTTGCGGGTGCGGGCGTTGTTCTTGGTCGACTGACCGCGCACGGGCAGACCGTTGCGGTGACGGATGCCGCGGTAGCAGCCGATATCCATCAGTCGCTTGATGTGGAGCTGGGTCTCGGCGCGCAGGTCACCCTCGACCTTGTAGTCGGCCTGGATTACCTCACGTACTTTGGCGGCCTGGTCGTCGGTCCAGTCCTTTACTTTGATGTTTACATCCACGCCTGCCTTTTCCAGGATGGTCTTGGAGGCTGAACGGCCGATGCCGTAGATGTAGGTCAAGGCGATTTCGCCTCGTTTGTTCTGGGGGAGGTCAACTCCCACGATTCTTACTGCCATAAAAATTTGATGGTTTTCTATTAAGTCGCAAAAATAATTGTGAGCCGGGGGTGTCGGTGTGCCCGGCGGCTCGCTCGCTGTGCGGGCCCGGCCGTGTGGCTTCATTAGTTCCGTCGCCGGGGCGGGCGGGAGGGAGTGGCGCCGTCCGACGAGGCTTAATATCCTGTTAAGCCGCGTGGGGCGCCGCAGGCGGTATTATCCTTGACGCTGTTTGTTTTTGGGATTCTTTTTGTTGATCACATAAAGACGGCCCTTGCGGCGTACGATTTTGTCGTCGGCAGAGCGCTTTTTGATCGATGCGCGTACTTTCATCTCTTTTGTGGATTATTTGGGATATTGTAGTTGTATCGTTATTTGTAACGGAACGATATGCGCCCTTTCGAAAGGTCGTAGGGCGACATCTCGACGCGCACACGGTCGCCGGGGAGAATCTTGATGTAATGCATGCGCATTTTCCCGGAGATGTGGGCGGTGATTTCGTGGCCGTTCTCGAGTTCCACGCGGAACATGGCGTTCGAGAGTGCCTCGAGGATCACGCCGTCCTGTTCGATAGCTGACTGTTTTGCCATGCGGTCTGGTTAAGTGGTTTGATGTCTGTTGCGGTTCTGATTCTCAGATAAAGCGGTCGCCGAGGGCCTCGCGTACGGGCTCGAAGGTGGTAAGCACCTCGGTCTCGCCGTCGTGTATGCAGATGGTGTGCTCGTAGTGGGCCGAGGGCTTGCGGTCGCGGGTGCGGGTGGTCCAGCCGTCGCGGTCGATGACGATGTTGCGGCTGCCGAGGTTGATCATCGGCTCGATGCAGATGCACATGCCGTTCTTGATCAGCGGGCCGGTGCCGCGGCGCCCGTAATTGGGCACTTCAGGGTCTTCGTGCATCTTGCGGCCGATGCCGTGTCCGCACATCTCGCGCACCACCGAATAGCCGTGGTGCTCGGCATAGGTCTGCACGGCCGAGGCGATGTCGCCGATGCGTTTGCCTTCGCGGCAGGCCTCGATGCCCTTGTAAAGCGACTCCTTTGTCACGCGGCAGAGCGCCATCACTTTCTCGTCGACTTCGCCGACGGGGAAGGTGTAGCACATGTCGCCGTTGAAACCGTTGATCTCGGCCACGAGATCGACGCCCACGATGTCGCCCTCGCGCAGGGTGTAGTTCGAGGGGAAACCGTGAACCACGACGTCGTTGACCTCGATGCAGCAGGTGCCGGGGAATCCGCCGTAACCCAGACACGCCGGCCGACCGCCATTGTCAAGGATGTACTCCCTGGCAATGGTGTCGAGGCGGTGGGTCGTCACACCCGGAGCCACGGCCTTGGCGACTTCGCCGAGCGTGCGCGAGGCCAGGTCGGCCGCCACACGCATCAGTTCGAGCTCTTCGGGTGTCTTGAGATAAATCATGCTTAGGATTGATTTTTATCGGGGAATCTTGTCGCGGGGGCCGAATCAGTAAGCCGAACCTGTGGTGCGGCCCTTGATCTTGCCGTCTTTCATCAGACCGTCATAATGGTGCATCATCAGGTGCGACTCAATCTGCTGGAGCGTGTCGAGAACCACACCCACCATAATCAGCAGCGATGTGCCGCCGAAGAACTGGGCGAAGTTCTGGCTGATGCCGCACAGGCGCGCGAAGGCGGGCATGATGGCGACGATGCCGAGGAAGATCGAGCCGGGCAGGGTGATGCGCGACATGATGGAGTCAAGGTACTCGGCGGTTTTCTTGCCGGGTTTTACGCCGGGGATGAAACCGTTGTTGCGTTTCATATCCTCGGCCATCTGCGTGGGACGCACGGTGATGGCGGTGTAGAAGTATGTGAACGCTACGATGAGGATGAAGTAAACGAAGTTGTACCAGAACCCGTTGATGTCGCCGAAGGTGCGGAAGAAACTTGTGGAGTCTTCAGAGGCACCGAAACCGGCCAGCGTGATGGGGATGAACATGATAGCCTGGGCGAAGATGATGGGCATCACGCCTGCGGCGTTCACTTTCAGGGGGATGTACTGGCGTGCGCCGCCGTACTGCTTGTTGCCGACGATGCGCTTGGCATACTGCACGGGCACTTTGCGTGTGCCCTGTACGAGCAGCACAGCGCCGACGGTAACGGCAAAGAGGAGCACCACCTCCACGATAAACATGATCAGACCGCCCTGGTTGCCGGTCGAGCCGGGCATGCGCGAGGTGAACTCATAGAACAGAGCCACCGGCAGGCGGGCGATGATGCCCACGAGGATTATGAACGAGATACCGTTGCCGATACCGCGGTCGGTGATGCGCTCGCCCAGCCACATGATGAACATCGAGCCTGCGGCGAGAATCACCGTCAGGAACATGACTGTCCAGATTCCCATCTCGACCGAGCCGCCGGCGTTCACAACCTGCGCGCGCAGGTTATAAAGGTATGCCGGGCCCTGCACCAGCAGGATGAGCACGGTAAGATAGCGTGTGTACTGGTTGAGTTTCTGGCGCCCGCTCTCGCCTTCGCGCTGCATCTTCTGGAAAGAAGGGAGCACCATGCCTGCCAGCTGGATAACAATCGAGGCTGTGATGTAGGGCATGATACCCAGGGCGAAGATCGACGCCTGGGAGAAGGCGCCGCCCGAGAACATATCCAGCAGCTGCATCAGACCGCTCTCGTTGGTGAACGAGGTCAGCGCGTCGAGGTCGTTGGGGTTGATGCCGGGGAGCACAACGTAACAGCCCAGACGGTAGACCAGCACCAGCAGGACGGTGATCGTCAGACGCTGACGCAGTTCCTGGATGGTCCAGATATTTTTAAGTGTCTGAAAGAACTTCATTAGATTTATTTGACTTTGGAGATGGTGCCACCTGCCTCGGTGATGGCCTTTTCAGCAGATGCTGAGAAAGCGTTGGCCTCGACGGCGAGCTTACGGGTGATTGAGCCGTTGCCGAGGATTTTCACCAGCTGGCGACGAGAGATGTAACCGGCGGCGCGGAGTTCCTCGAGACCGATTTTCTCAAGGTTGCCGGCAGCAGCCAGTGCCTCGAGCACGTCGAGGTTGACGGCTTTGTATTCAACGCGGTTAGGCGAATTGAAACCCCATTTGGGGAGACGGCGCTGCATAGGCATCTGACCGCCTTCGAAACCGATCTTGCGCTTGTAGCCCGAGCGCGATTTAGCACCCTTGTGGCCGCGGGTTGATGTCCCGCCCTTGCCCGAGCCGGGACCGCGACCGATGCGGGTTGAACGGTGAGTCGAGCCGGCGGCGGGCTGTAAATTACTTAAGTCCATAGTGGTAAATGTCAATCTGAGGTTTTGAAAAAGAATTGGGTGGCAGGCTGTTCAAGCCGGATCAGGCGTTTGTGACCTCAACGAGGTGACGCACGCGGTTTACCATGCCCATCACAGAGGGGGTGTCTTCCTTGACCACCGTGTGATTCATTTTCTTGAGACCCAGGGCGTCGAGGGTGCGTTTCTGCACCGCGGGAGCGCCGATGCGGCTCTTTATCTGTGTGATTTTGATCTGTGCCATTTGATTTTCAATTTCTTGGGTTGTTTTTGTGTGCCTGCGGCCGGCGGTGTCCGCGGCGCGCGTGGCGCCCCGGCGTGCCAGCGGCATGCAGGCGGGTCAGCGGTATCAGCCGTTGAAAACCTGGCTTACAGAGATGCCGCGGTTCTGGGCAACCTGAGCGGGCGAGCGCATCTCGCCGAGGGCGGCGATAGTGGCCTTGACCAGGTTGTGGGGGTTCGACGAGCCTTTTGACTTGGCGAGCACGTCGGTGATGCCGACACTCTCAAGCACGGCACGCATAGCACCACCGGCTTTCACACCGGTACCGTGGCTTGCGGGCTTGAGGAGCACTTTCGAGCCGCCGAACTTGGCGAACTGCTCGTGGGGGATGGTGCCTTTGTGCACGGGCACGCGGATGAGGTTCTTCTTTGCCGACTCAACGCCTTTGGCGATAGCGGCCTGCACTTCGTTGGCTTTGCCAAGGCCCCAGCCGACGATGCCGTCCTCGTTACCTACGACGACGATTGCGGCGAAGGTGAAGGTACGGCCGCCCTTTGTTACCTTGGTAACGCGGTTGATGGCTACCAGGCGGTCCTTGAGCTCGATATCTGAGGTCGATTTTACTCGGTTGTTCTTATTTGCCATGATGGTTGTTTAGAATTTGAGACCGCCTTCGCGTGCGGCGTCGGCCAGTGATTTTACGCGTCCGTGGAAGAGGTAACCGTTGCGGTCAAAGACAACAGTCTCGATGCCTTTGGCCAGAGCCTTCTCGGCGATGGCTTTGCCGACTTTGGCGGCGATTTCGGTCTTTGTGCCTTCTTCGATGCCTTTAGACGAGGCAGAGGCCAAAGTGGCGCCCTGGAGATCGTCGACCAGCTGCACGTAGATTTGCTTGTTGGAGCGGAAGACCGTCATGCGGGGGCGCTGGGCGGTGCCTGAAATCTTGCCGCGGATACGGGCTTTGATCTTGTTTCTTCTTTCTGCTTTAGAGATCATAGTTGTCAATCAGTTATTATTTGGCACCTGCCGTTTTACCAGACTTGCGGCGGATGATCTCGCCGACGAACTTGATACCTTTGCCCTTGTAGGGTTCGGGCTTGCGGAGCGAGCGGATCTTGGCGCAGACCTGACCCAGGAGCTGCTTGTCGTCGCTCTCGAGGATGATCAGCGGGTTCTTGTTACGCTCTGACTTGGCCTCGACCTTAACCTCGGCGGGGAGCTTGATGTATATGGCGTGAGAATAGCCGAGCGCGAGCTCGAGCACCTGGCCGGTGGCAGTGGCGCGGTAACCTACGCCGACGAGCTCCATCTCCTTGCGGTAGCCTGTAGAGACGCCTACGACCATGTTGTGCACCAGGGCGCGGTAGAGACCGTGCTGCGAACGGTGCTCGCGGTCGTCGGTGGGACGCAGGATGTGGATGTGGCCATCCTCGATCTTGATTTCAAATTCAGGGTTCACAGCCTGGCTGAGTTCGCCTTTGGGACCTTTTACGGTCACAAGGTTGTCTTTACCCACGGTAACGGTTACGCCTGCGGGGATTTCGATGGGGGCTTTTCCTATACGTGACATATTCGTGTTTCCTCCTTTCGATTAATAAACGTAACACAGCACTTCGCCACCCACTTTGAGTTCGGCTGCTTTCTTGTTGGTCATCACGCCTTTCGATGTTGAAAGGATGGCGATACCCAGGCCGTTGAGCACACGGGGCATCGACTTGTAGCCGCAATACTGGCGCAGGCCGGGGCGCGATGCGCGCTGGAGGCCCTTGATGGCGTTCACGCGGTCAACGGGATCGTATTTGAGGGCAACCTTGATGGTGCCTGCGGGGGTCTCACCCTCTACGAACTTGTAGTTGAGGATGTAGCCCTGCTCGAAGAGGATCTTGGTGATCTCTTTTTTCAAGTTTGAGGCGGGAATCTCCACCACGCGGTGGCCGGCCTTGATGGCGTTCCTCAATCTCGTCAGGTAATCTGCTATTGGATCGGTCATTGGTTTGTTTTGTAAAAAACGTTTTTGTTTTGATTTACTTGCCTTTTCGGCAGCCTGTGATGCCGTGCCCCGGGTGAAGGGGGCGGGGGCGGTTTCCGGCCGGGGGGTCCCGCAGAAATGGGCTTACCCGGAGGACCGCCTGCGTCTGCCCTGCCCTTGTGCGGGCTCGGCGCCGTCAGGCGTCAGGCGAGGTTTACCAGCTTGCTTTTTTCACGCCGGGGATGAGGCCCTGCGAGGCCATTTCGCGGAACTGGATACGCGAGATGCCAAACTGGCGCAGGTAGCCTTTGGGACGGCCGGTGATCGAGCAGCGGCTGTGAAGACGCACGCGTGACGCGTTCTTGGGCAGGAGCTGGAGAGCCTCGTAGTCGCCGGCGGCTTTGAGAGCGGCTTTCTTGGCGGCATACTTCTTCACCAGGTTCTGGCGCTTCACCTCGCGGGCTTTCATTGATTCTTTTGCCATGTGTGAAGTTTGATAATAATAAATTGAGTTAACTGTCTGTGTTGATGATGGGTGGCGTGTGTCGCGGCGCCGTTGCGGTGGATTGCGGTGTGGACTGTGGGGTTCCTTGCCGGCGGCGGGAGCGACCCGCGCCGTCTCAGCGACATCTTTTCACTGAAAAACCTCCCGGCTTCGCGATGCTTGCCTCAGATGACCCGCGTCCGGTGTGCCGGCGGGCAGACAAGTAGCGCGATGCCGCAAGGGCTCAGCGAAAACCAGATTTGGAGCCGGGAGCCATCGAAAACGCCTCGGCATGAGGCAGTTTCGCCGCTATCCCTCCCCTTTGGGAGGCCCCGGAACATGCATGGCTCCGGGCCTTTTCCACAATCCGAGTGCAAAGTTCGTAAAAATCTGCGGAATAACAATGATGTCGGCTCTCTTTTTTTCAAAATATTGGTGAATATTGGTGTCCGGTACAATATTGGGAGGCATAGCGCGAAGCACAAGCCACGTAGTGGCGCAAGAATCCAGGCCACTGCAAGCGCGCCGTAGGTGCGCGCAGCTGTGGTATATATTGTCCATACATATATTGAGCGCCTTTAGGTGCGATACTGTTACAAGTTTCGCACCTAAAGGCGCTCTGTTGAGGGAGACAGGATTAAACTATAAAATCCCTGAATCAGGCGTAATATCAAGGCCGGCGGCTTCGACAGGCTGC
>USKE01000040.1 GCA_900555165.1 uncultured Porphyromonadaceae bacterium
CGGTGCAGACCGTCGACATGACCCGCGCTGAGTCCGGCACCTGGACCGCCACCGTCACCCCCGTGCCGATGGGGAAATTCTATACCTTCCAGATTCTGCATAACGGCCGCTGGCTCGACGAGACCCCCGGCATCTGGCCCAAGGCTGTAGGCATAAACGGCGCGCGCGCCGCCATAATCGACATGGCAGCCACCAATCCCGAAGGGTGGAGTGCCGACCGTGGTCCCGAGCTTGAGTCGGTAACCGACGCCGTTGTCTACGAACTGCATCACCGCGACTTCTCGGTGCATCCGTCATCGGGCATAACCAACAAAGGGAAGTTCCTGGCCATTACCGAACAGGGCACCGTCAGTCCCGAAGGTGAGAAAACCGGTATCGACCACCTCAAGGAACTCGGCGTGACGCATGTGCAGATTCTCCCCAGCTACGACTACAATTCGGTCGACGAGACCGGGAACTCCCCCCGAAAATACAACTGGGGCTACGACCCGCAGAACTACAACGCCCCGGAAGGTTCGTACTCTACCGATGCCGCCGACCCTGCGGCACGCATCCGTGAGATGAAACAGATGATCAAGGCCCTCCACGACGCCGGCATAGGCGTGATAATGGATGTGGTCTACAACCATACCGCTGTCAATGACGGCTCGAACTTCTCGCTCACAGCCCCGGGATACTTCTACCGTCACCGTGCCGACGGCACATACTCCGATGCCTCCGGGTGCGGCAACGAGACAGCATCAGAGCGTCGTCAGATGCAGGACTTCATCGTGAACTCCGTGAAATACTGGGCCAAGGAATACCATATCGACGGTTTCCGTTTCGATCTCATGGCCATTCACGACACCGAGACCATGAACCGCGTGGCCCGCGAACTCCGCGCCATCAACCCCGACATAATAATATATGGCGAGGGGTGGACAGCCGGCGACTCTCCGCTCCCGGCCGAACGCCGCTCGCTCAAAGAGAATGTATCGGCACTGCAGGGTGTGGGCGTCTTCTCCGATGACATCCGCGATGCCGTCAAGGGCCACTATTCAAACGCCGAGGACAAAGGTTTCGCCACAGGCAAACCCGGTAACGAGGAAACTGTGAAGATCGGTATCGTAGGCGCCACCGCTCATCCCCAGGTCGACTACAAGAAAGGGAATAACTCGAAGTTCCCCTATGCCAAGACACCCGCCTCGGTCGTGAACTACGTATCGTGTCACGACGACCTGATGCTTACCGACAAACTGCGCAAGTCGATGCCTGAAGCCACCGAGGCCGAGCGTCAACGCGCCGCACGCCTGGCGCAGACTATCGTGATGACATCGCAGGGCATCCCCTTCATGTGGGCCGGCGAGGAGTTCTTCCGCGACAAGAAGGGCGTACACAACTCATTCGAATCGCCCGACTCTATCAATGCCATCGACTGGAGCCTCAAGCACGCCAACCGCGAGCAGTTCGACTACTATAAGGAGCTTATCGCCCTGCGCAAGACCCATCCCGCCTTCCGCATGACCGATCCCGAAATGATTGTCGAGTGTCTGCGGTTCGACCCTGTGACCATTCCCAACGTCATCTCGTACTCGCTCCGTGCAAACGCCAACAGCGACTACTGGAAAGAGATTAAGCTCGTGTTCAACGGCAGTGACAACGATGTGGAGGTTATGATACCCCGCAACGAGTGGACAGTCATCGCCTTCGACGGCAAAATCAACCACAACGGCCTGCTTGACGCCGACGGCGTGCCCGTCACCACCAAGGGTGGCAAGACAACCATCCCGCACCGCTCGGCCTACATCCTGGCCCGCTGATGCATTTCCGCCGCTATAACATGCTCCTGTAAAAAACTCAGGCGCCCGACGTTTGGTCAGGCGCCTGAGTTTTTATAATTTTGCACCCGGTTCAGGGTACATCCTTTCCCCGGGCCACTCATTATTATGCTTTCAGCCGTTACAAAATTCCTTACGCCCGGTGTGACTACGGTCATTCTGCTCGTCGTTGCCAACATGTTTATGTATATAGCCTGGTATGGCCATCTCAAACTGCAGACGGCAGGCGTTACATCCAACTGGCCGCTCTATCTGGTGGTGGTCATGTCGTGGGGCGTTGCACTGCTTGAATACTCCTGTCAGGTGCCTGCAAACCGCATCGGGTTCGAGGGTAACGGCGGCCCCTACTCGCTTATGCAGCTCAAAGTCATGCAGGAGGTCATAACCCTGGTGATATTCATGATTTTCAGCTTGTTTGTCTTCGAGGGGTTCGCCATACGCTGGAACCACATCCTGGCCATGATTCTTCTGGTAGCCGCTGTCTGGCTCGTATTCATGAAGTAACACTGCCATAAGGCCGTGTCGTAATCAGTAATCCCGTTGGAGCCTGGTTACCAATGGCTCGTTCATCTGTCAGATAAGTTTTTCAAAGGCTTTACGCACACCCCTGTCGTATCTGATTTCACCGCAATACGAGAAACCAAGCCGGTCAAGGAGCGAGAGCATGCGCTCATTGTCGAAATTGGTGTCGACCTTAAAACTTTTGAATCCGAGAGCGTGGGCATAATTCTCGATAGCCGTCATGAATGCGCGTCCGTACCCTTGGTTTCTTATGTTCTGACTGACTGCAAGTCGGTGTACAACCACATACCTTTCATTCGTAAGCCATTTGCCGTCAATACTGTCATAGGCGGGCTCGCCGGTAAACACCACTGCGGCATATCCGATGACGATGCCCTCGTGTTCCAGCACATATCCGGTTCCGCCGGCCACATCGCAGGATATATGGCTTTTTCCGGGATAACTCTCGTCCCACTGCTGTTTCCCTTCGGCGATCATCTGTGCCACCGCCGCTTTTATGACCGTCATAATGGCCGGCACATCTGACATGCGGGCATTTCTGAAAATCAGCGATTCTGAGATACGTTTGAAATAATAGTTCATCGGGCGCTATGTTGGCTTTTTGTGTATGCAAAATTAATATATCGAGACTGTAAGTGTATGCTGTATGGCCGTAAAAAATATCGGTTCAACGGCCGCCGGAATTCTGCCCGATTCAAAAGAAAAACATTGATATGTCGGTAAACATTCCAAGAAACGGCGTCCGTTTGTGCCTGTCAGGGGCACCGGGACGCCGTTTCGTATAATGAGGATTCGGTTGTATTGCATGATGTCAGTTCTTGAGCTTGTCGGCGAGATTGTGGGCGCCGTCGCCAACTTTGTCGAGGGCATCGCCTGTGAAATCCTTCACTTTCTCGAAGAACCCGCCGGCTTTTTCTTTAACGGTGTCGGCTATGTCACCGGCTTTGTCCGAGGCCTGCTCATAGACATCACCGGCTTTGTCTTTAAGGTCGGCAAACTTGTCCTGAGCTTTGTCGATGATGTTCTTATTTTCGTCGGCAACCGCGTTTTTCGCGGCGTCGGCGCTTACCTGAGCCGCGGCTTTTGCGATCTGGGCTTCCTGACGGGCTTTTTCAGCGTTGTCTGTTGTGTTCATAATTATAGTTATTAGGTATTGTTTTCAAGTAGAAACAACGTTTATGTGAGATTGTTTTACCAATAACATTAATTATGAGGTATTCAGACAGCATGCTCCGGGATGTTCCGGGGGAAGCCTTAGCCTTGTGCCGGGGCGGCAGGTTTGCCCCCGCTGTTCTGAGGGGCGTTTCCGGGCTTTTTGCCCGGCTTGCCGTGACGGTTGGTATAGCGGCGTCCGCGCGACGCGCCGGGAGTCTTCGGGTCACGTGGCTTGTCCTCGCTCTTGCGGTTGTGACGTCCGTAACCCCGGCCCGACGATTTGCCCTGTCCGGATGCTCCTCGACGGTTGTCGTTGCCACGGCCGCCACGACGCCCGGGACGGTATTCCGGTGTCTCGCCGAACTTCTCGGGTACATCTTCCTTTCGGACTTCATAACCGAGGAACCGCTCGATCTCACCGAATTTCCCCTGTTCGCGCGGACTCACGAATGTCACGGCCTCGCCACCGGCGCCTGCGCGGGCTGTGCGCCCGATGCGGTGAACATAGTCTTCTGCCTCGTGCGGTACGTCGAAATTCACCACCATGGTGATGTCGTCGATGTCGATGCCGCGTGCAAGTATGTCGGTGGCCACAAGCACGTCAATGCGGTTGGCGCGGAAGTCGAGCATTACCTCGTCGCGCTGTTTCTGGTCGAGGTCTGAGTGGATCTCGGCCGCTTTCAGCCCGGCGCGGCGCAGGGCGCGCGTCAGTTCCTTTACATTGAGTTTCGACGACGCGAACACAATCACGCGCTGTGCGTGGCGGCTCTTGAGCAGATGCTGGAGCAGGGGAGCCTTCTGAGTGTCATAGACCACGAACGCCGACTGCTGTATCTTCTCGGTCGGGCGCGATATGGCTATCGACACCTCGGCCGGATCATGCAGGATGGCTTTGGCCAGTTGCTGGATGCGCGGGGGCATCGTGGCCGAGAACATCAGCGTCTGACGCGTGTCAGGGGTCTGTTTTACAATCTGCATGATGTCGTCGTAGAAACCCATGTCGAGCATGCGGTCGGCCTCGTCAAGAATGATATACGACACTTTCGAGAGATCGACATATCCCATCGACATGTGCGCCAACAGTCGGCCCGGAGTGGCTATCACCACATCGGCGCCCATTTTCAGAGCTTTCTGCTGTTGTGCGAACGTGGCGCCGTCGGTTCCGCCGTAAATAGCCACCGACGTCAGCGGCAGAAAATATGAGAAACCCTCCATCTGCCTGTCGATCTGCTGCGCGAGTTCGCGTGTGGGAGCCATTACGATACAGTTTACCGAGTCCTCCGGCTCGGGGAGGCGGTAAAGCCGGTCTATTACCGGCAGCAGGTATGCGGCGGTCTTGCCGGTGCCGGTCTGGGCTACGGCGATGAGGTCGCGCCCCTCGAGCACCAGCGGGATTGCCTGTTCCTGCACGGGGGTGCACTCGTCGAAGCGCATCGCATCGAGGGCGTCGAGAATGTCGTCGCCGAGATCTAATTCATCAAATTTCATATCGGTTGCAAATTTACGAAAAAATCACGTAACCATATAAATTTGTGTGACAGCGGGGTTGATATACGCTGAAAAATGCGTAACTTTGTGGTCTGAAAACCGCGACCGGCCTCTCCGCGGCGCGTGCATAGGTTAAATTTCTATCCACATATCCAATAATCATGGCTCAACTCAAGGAAATCAAAACCGCTCTGGTGTCGGTGTTCCACAAGGACGGTCTCGATGAAATCCTGAAATTACTTAATAACGACGGGGTGAAGTTCCTGTCGACCGGAGGTACAAAATCATTTATCGAATCGCTCGGCTACGAATGTGAGGCCGTAGAGGATCTCACCGGTTATCCCTCGATATTCGGCGGCCGTGTGAAGACCCTGCACCCGAAGGTGTTCGGCGGCATCCTCAACCGTCGCGACGATGAGTCGGACTGCGCGCAGAAAGCCGAATTCCAGATTCCCGACATCGACCTGGTGATAGTGGACCTCTATCCCTTCTCGCAGACGGTGGCATCCGGTGCATCGCAGGCCGACATCATCGAAAAAATCGACATAGGCGGCATCTCGCTCATCCGCGCGGCCGCAAAGAATTTCGCCGATGTGACGATTGTGGCCTCGAAACACCAGTACGAGCCTCTCCGCCGTCTGTTGGCTGAAAACGGTGCCAGGACCACGCTTGAAGATCGCCTGTTCTTCGCCAAAGAGGCTTTTGCCGTGTCGTCGGAGTATGATTCGGCCATCTTCAACTATTTCGACTCGCTGGCCGAGCATCCCACCGCCCTGCGCGTTGCGATAGATGGCGAGAAAGTGATGCGCTACGGTGAGAATCCCCATCAGAAAGGTTATTTCTTCGGCCGTCTTGACGAGATGTTCGAACAGCTCCACGGCAAGGAGATTTCATACAACAACCTGCTTGATATCGACGCCGCCACGGCCCTCATAGCCGAATTCCCGGCTGACCGTCCCGCGTTTGCCGTGCTCAAGCACAACAATCCCTGTGGCGTGGCTATCCGTGAAACCGTTCTCGATGCCTGGAAAGCCGCACTGGCCGGAGACCCTGTCTCGGCGTTCGGCGGCGTGCTTGTGTCGAATACCGAGATTGACGGCGCAACAGCCGAAGAGATCAACAAGATTTTCTTCGAGGTGCTTATCGCACCCGGTTTCACGCCCGACGCCCTCGGCATCCTCGAACAGAAAAAGAACCGCATACTGCTTGTGCAGAAAAAGCCAAACGTTTCGGCCCGTCAGTTCCGTTCGGCACTCAACGGTGCGCTCGTCCAGGAACGCGACCTCAAGACCGAAACTCCCGACGATCTGCGTTGTGTCACAAAACGTGCCATCGACCCCGCTGTGGTCGACGACCTGCTCTTTGCCAACAAGCTCGTGAAACATTGCAAGAGCAATGCCATCGTGCTTGCAAAGAACCTGCAGCTCTGTGCCGCAGGCGTGGGGCAGACATCGCGCGTCGACTCTCTGCGTCAGGCTATTGACAAGGCTCGTTCGTTCGACTTCGACCTCAACGGGGCTGTAATGGCATCAGATGCCTTCTTCCCGTTTGCCGACTGTGTGGAGATTGCCCACAAGGCCGGTATCGACTCGGTGATCCAGCCCGGCGGCTCGATTCGCGACAACGAGAGTGTGGCCTATTGCAACGAGAACGGCATGGCTATGGCCATGACAGGTTTCCGTCATTTCCGCCACTAATTCCCACCTTGCCGGTGCCGTTTAGGTGCCGGCGTTCTCTCCGCATCTCTTATTCCAACCAATTAACTGTAATCCAAAATGAGATTGTTTTCTCTCACAAAAGAGATTGCCATAGACCTCGGCACCGCCAACACGATTATCATACACAATGACAAAATCGTGATTGACGAGCCGTCAATCGTGGCCCTCGACCAGCGTTCGGGCAAACTGATCGCTGTCGGCAAAGAGGCCAAACTGATGCAGGGCAAGGAGCCTGAAGGCATCATCACTGTGCGTCCCCTGCGCAATGGCGTAATCGCCGACTTCAACGCCGCAGAACTCATGATCCGCGGCCTGGTGAAAAAGGCTTCTGAAAAGAGCAACTGGTTCTCACCCTCTCTGCGTATGGTCGTGGGTATCCCCTCGGGTGCGTCAGAAGTTGAGATCCGTGCCGTGCGTGACTCGTCGGAACATGCCAACGGCCGCGATGTCTACATGATATTCGAGCCTATGGCCGCAGCCCTCGGTATCGGCCTCGACGTAGAGGCACCCGAAGGGAACATGATTGTCGACATAGGCGGCGGTACAACCGAGATTGCCGTGATTTCGCTGGGTGGCATCGTATGCAACAAGTCAATACAGATTGCCGGCGATGACCTTACCAACGACATCATGGACCACATGCGCCGCGCCCACAATGTGCGCGTGGGCGAGCGTACGGCCGAACTTATCAAGATGAACGTCGGTTCGGCGCTTACCGAGCTTGAGACTCCTCCCGAAGATTTCGTGGTTCACGGCCCCAACCAGATGACTGCTCTCCCGATGGAGATTCCCGTGTCATATCAGGAGATTGCCCACTGCATCGAGAAATCCATCTCGAAGATCGAGACAGCCGTTCTGGCCGCCCTTGAGCAGACTCCCCCCGAGCTTTATGCCGACATCGTGCACAACGGCATCTGGCTGGCTGGCGGCGGCGCCATGCTCCGCGGTCTTGACAAGCGTCTGACCGACAAGATCGGCATCGAGTTCCATGTGGCCGAAGAGCCTCTGCTTGCCGTTGCCAAAGGTACCGGCGTGGCTCTGAAGAACATCGGCAACTTCTCGTTCCTGATTCGCTGACAACATTCATGTGAGGGTGTTGAAGAACTCCTCGAATTGTAGGGACATGCCTTTGGCATGTTAGGTTATCTTGTTGACAATACATCAAACATCGCAAAGCGATGTCCCTACATTATAGAGCCCACGTTCTGCAGCACTCTCCGCATTTACTGATTATACGATACATATAGCCTCGCGACAACTTGAGAAATCTGCTGAATTTCCTGGTGCGTTACAGCTCATGGTTTGTGTTCCTTTTCTTCACAATCGTGAGCTTTGCGCTGTTGCTGAGCCGCAACCCGTATCAGCATCATGTGTGGATGACCTCGGCCGGCAGTATCTCGGCCGGTCTTTACGACGCTACCTATAATGTGACAGGCTATTTCAACCTGCGCGAGACCAACTCCGACCTTCAGCGGCGTACCGCCGACCTTGAGGGGCAGGTGGTGGCGCTCAAGCAGCAGCTTGCGCGTTACGAACAGCAGGTGCTGCGCGACTCGCTCAGCCGCGAGCCGTTGCAGAGCCGGTTCGGTTTCGTGATTGCGTCGGTCATCAACAATTCGGTATCGCGCCCCTATAATTACGTGACCATCGACCGCGGCTCGGCCGACGGCATACGCCCTGAAATGGGCGTCATGGACCAGAATGGTATCGTGGGGGTGGTCAATGTTGTCGGGCCTCATTACTCGCGTGTAATCTCGTTGCTGAATCCGAACTTCAGGCTGTCGTGCAAGCTCAAGAACGGCGACGCTTTCGGTTCGCTTGTCTGGGACGGCAAGGATCCCGGCGAGGCGTTGCTTGAGGAGCTGCCGAAACACAGCCGGTTCCGTCGCGGCGACACCATCGTGACCTCCGGCTATTCGGCCGTATTCCCCGAGGGGATACCGGTTGGCGTGATAAAAGGGAGCGCCCATGGCGGCGACGACAATTTCTTCACGCTGCGCATAGGTCTGTTTACCGATTTCCCGTCGCTCTCGACGGTGAAAGTGATATCGAATACTGACCTTGCCGCGATACGTGAAATAGAGAATGACCCCGATGCAGAATCATCGGCAGGCAACTGACGATTTCCCGGCACGTAATAATACGATATGGTCAAGGAATTCATTAAATATGCGTTGATGTTCGTCATCCTCGTGGTGGCGCAGGTGGTCGTGTTCAACCATCTGTGTCTCTTCAACGTGGCCATACCGCTGGTGTTCATCTATTTTATAGTGAAACTGCCCACGAACCTGGGAACGAACTGGACCATAGCGCTGTCGTTTCTGCTCGGATTCACGGTTGACGTGTTTTCCAATTCGCCGGGCATGAACGCGCTTGCCTGCACTGTCTGTGGCGCGGTGCGCATGCCGGTGCTCAGACTGTATTATCCGCGCGAGGAGGATATGTCGGCCCCCGAACCCTCGCCGCGCACCCTCGGCCCCGCGCCGTTCATGAAGTATGCGGCCACGCTGACAGCGCTTTACTGTCTGCTGTTCTTTTTCATCGAGGCGTTCGCTTTCTACAACTGGGGACTGATGCTGGCCCGCGCCGCCGCGTCGGCACTGCTGACGTTCATCATCATCATGGCCATAGAGTCGGTGACCGCAGTGCGCCGCTGATTCCCGCCGCTGCTGGCATTTCCCACCTATCCGTGCTGACACGGATACTCACATTTCTTCACTCTCCCGATGCGCAAGGATTACAGATTAGAAAAACGAAAATATGTAGTCGGCGGTTTTCTGCTTGTGATTGCCGTCATATATGTGGCGCGCCTTTTCGCGTTGCAGATCTCTGACAGCAAATACAAGGATTACGCCGACAACAATGCATTCCTCAAGAAAACGGTATATCCGTCGCGCGGCCTCATATATGACCGTAATGACTCGCTTGTGGTGTTCAATCAACCGGCCTACGACGTCATGATGATTCCGCGCGACGTGCATGATTTCGACACTATCGATTTCTGCCAGACTCTCCAGATAACCCCTGCACAACTGCGCGAGCGTCTGACCGACATGCGTGCCTCGTCAAGTTACTCGTCGTACACGCCGCAGACACTGCTCACACATCTGTCGGCGCGCGATTACGGTCGTCTGCAGGAGAAACTTTACCGCTACCCCGGATTCTTCATCCAGAAACGCATCCTGCGCCAGTACAACTACGACTGCTCGGGCAACCTGCTCGGCAATATCCGCGAGGTATCGCAGGCCGACATAGACCGCGACGAGTATTATGAGCGCGGTGACTATTGCGGCGACCTCGGCATCGAGAAGAGCTACGACAAATTCCTGCGTGGCGTGAAAGGGAAAGAGATACTTATCCGCGACGCCCGCGGCCGCATCCGTGGCCGTTACGAGGAGGGTGCCCACGATATAGCGCCCGTATCTGGGCGTGACCTGAAACTGAGCATCGACATCAATCTGCAGCGCTATGCCGAGAGCCTTATGGTCAACAAAATCGGCGCCGTGGTGGCAATCGAGCCGAAGACGGGCGAAATCCTGGCCATGGTGTCGGCTCCGAGCTACAAGCCGGCGTCGCTTATCGGGCGTCAGCGCGGCAAAAATTACAGAGAGCTTGTGAACGACCCGCTGAAACCGCTGTTTGACCGCGCGCTGCAGGGGGCGTATCCTCCCGGTTCCACGTTCAAACCGTCGCAGGGTCTGATATTCCTTCAGGAGGGGATTGTGACCACCTCGACCCTTTATCCCTGTTACCGAGGTTTCATCAACGGCGGCCTGCGTGTTGGATGCCACGGCCATGCGTCGCCCATAGCGCTCAAGCCTGCGCTGCAGACGTCGTGCAACGCATATTTCTGCTGGGGTTTCAAGGCGATGGTCGACAAGCGTTCGAAATACGGCACCTCTGACAAGGCGTTCGAGGTATGGAAGAATCATCTTGTCTCGCTCGGTTTCGGGTACCGTCTGGGCGTGGATCTGCCGCATGAGGGACGCGGTTTCATCCCCAACGCCAAATTCTACAACAAAATCTACGGCGAAGGGCACTGGAGCGCCAATACCATCATCTCGGTGTCAATCGGTCAGGGCGAGATTCTGGCCACGCCGCTGCAGATAGCCAACCTGTGCGCCTCAATCGCCAACCGCGGGTGGTTCATCACCCCGCATGTGGTGAAGGAGGTGAGCGATACCGTCATCGACGCCGATTTCCTTACGAAACGCGTGCCGACGATAGATACAAGATATTTCGACGAAGTGGCACAGGGCATGCGCATGTCAGTTCTCGGAGGTACCTGCAGACAGGCCGCTCTCCCTGACATCGAGGTGGCCGGCAAGACCGGTACGGCGCAGAACCCCCACGGCCGCGACCACTCGGCGTTTATCGGTTTCGCGCCTTACACAGACCCTCAGATCGCTGTCTGCGTCTATGTGGAGAACGGCGGCTGGGGCGCGACCTATGGCGTGCCTATCGGCTCGCTTGTGATAGAAAAATACCTGAAGGGGCATATCTCGCCTGAGCGCAAACACCTTGAGACTCGTATGCTTGAGTCGAACACAATCCTTTACAGCGGACGTAAAGTCCACTGACATTTTCTAAAGATTCCGGAACAATGCCATTATTGCCAACATACCGCGCGGGTGAACGGTCGGGGCAGGGGATTCTGCGTCACCTCGACTGGCTCACCGTAATCCTTTATCTTCTGCTTGTAACGGCGGGGG
>USKE01000041.1 GCA_900555165.1 uncultured Porphyromonadaceae bacterium
TACTGATGTCGATGGCGCCGTTGCCGGTCGAGCAGCCGCCGGGACGGTAGGGTCCGCGGTAGCTGTCGAGCATCAGGTTCCACACCATGGCGCCGCGCCCCCAGTTCTTCACTACGTCGAAGATGAGCGCCTTGGCGTCGGTGTTCACGGCGTTGATGCCCACACCGGGCCATGACCATGTGCCGGCGGTCCACTCGGTGAAAATCAGCTCTTTGTCGGGATTGGCGTTGTGCACGTTGGTCATCTCCGAGGCGTTGCCGCCATAGTTGTGGTATGCGGCACCGGCGATGTACTTGCTGGCGTCGGCGTCGGCATAGATCTTTGTGGGATATGACTGCTGGTCCGCAAGGTTGTCGTAATTGTAGTTGTGGTCGAATACATAGATTTTTGTCGCCAGACCGGCCTCACGGAATTTGGGGCCGAGAGCTTGTTTGATGAAGTCGCGGGCCTCGTTCCACCCCATGAACATCGATGCCGAATTACCGCGGTTGAGGGGTTCGTTCTGCGGGGTTACGCCATAAATCTGTATACCGTTGTTCCGGAACGCCTGGATCCATTTAACGAAATAGGTGGCATAATCCTGATAATATTCAGTGCGCAGATTACCGCTTGTCCAGTTACCGTTGGTCTTCATCCAGCGGGGAGCCGTCCAGGGGGCCGACATCACTTTCACATCTGGATTTATGGCCAGAATCTCCTTCATCACGGGGATGATGTACTGAGTCTCCTCTGAGGTGAGGGCGAAGTTTTCGATGCCCGGAGTGTCGCAGCAGGTGTATTCGCTCAGCGAGAAGTCACTGCACCCGATGGGCACACGCACATACGAACAGCCGTAGCCGTGCTGACGCGAGAATATCTGCGTGAGCAACGCCTTGCGGGCGGCGGGGTTCATCTTCAGCAGATTGTAGGCGGCCGAGCCGGTGATGGCGAAACCGAACCCGTCGATTTCCTGACGCTGATCCGTGGGGTTGAGGGTGATGGTGCCGTCTACGTTGCCCGAACCGCTGTCGAAACTGATGGCCGAGGGAGTCATGCGGTTGCTGCCATCCTCAGACACGAGGTATGACTGAACGGGCGCCTGCGAGTCATCGGCCTCGATCTTTATTGTGGGGTTGGGGAAACTCACCGCCTGCGCCGATGCGGCGAGTGCCACTGCACCCAGCGCGAGAAATGATATGATCGGTTTCATATTCTGCTGTGATTTGTGTTGGTTTGATGATTATTGTATTGCTATTTTTTCAACTCGGGTGCCTGTGCGGCGGATGTAAATGCCATGCGACGGCGTGTAGACTCTCACGCCCTGCAGGTTATAGTATTCGACAGGGGCGTCTGTGTCACCTGCGACCTCATCGACACCGGTGGGTGTGGCGTCGGCGGTTCCGTTGGGCGTGAGGGTTATCCTGACACGACCTGTCCGGTCGGCCGTACTGCCGTTGAAGAGGATGTTGTCGGCACCGTGGGCCACGGCATAATTCTTTCCCAGGGCAAGAGGAGTAGACACGGCCATGCCGAAACTTGTGGCGCCGTCGGCGGTCGTCACCTTGAACGGACCGCTGAAATCGGAAGTCGAGAGGGTGTATATGCCATTGGCATACTCGAAGGCATAGCGCTGCGAGGCGGTCCAGTTGTTGAAGTCGCCCACCAGGAAAAGCGTAGGCATGCCGTCGACCTGCACCGTGCGGGCGGCAACGTCGAATGTAATGGTGACTTCAGCGCCGACACCCTCTGCAAGTGACATGTTCGCGCCATTGCCTGAAAGCACGCATGAGTAGGTTCTGCCGTAGACAAGCGGCGAGGTGCAGCCGAACTGTGAGTTCCAGTCGGGGGTCACGATCTTGAATTCACCCGACAGCCTGGGCAACGTGAGGGTGTATATGCCGTTTGCCTCCGTGAAACGGTAGTCGCCGTTGTCGCTGGCCCAGCCGTTTATGTCACCGGCCAGATAAAGACCCTTGGATGTATCGACTGTAGCCCGTGAGCTGACTGTAAGTTTCATGGTGGCATGATTGAATGTAATCAGGGCGTCGGTCACCGGCGAGGCCACCGACATGTCGTTGCCTGACCCAGGAATACAGTCATATTCGGTCTCGACATTCATGTTGGCTGCGCCGCCGTACTGCACGGCCCATTCGGGCGCGGTGCCACCTGCGATGCGGAATTTGCCCGACAGCTCGGGAACCGAGAGCGTATAGACATCGCCGGTGCGCGTGAAACGGTATGCGGCCTCGGTGTTGTGCCAGCTGTTCAGTTCACCGGCAAGATACAGGTCGGGCATCACGGTGAGCGTAGGCACGGCACCGCGCAGGTCGACAGTCAGCGTGGCACCGGCGATGGTGGTGTATTCGGCCGGACGCACGAAGTTGTTGCCGTACCCCTCGATACAGGGCATGGGGCTGTCGAACATGAAATCAGCCGTTGCCGCGCCAAGCTGTGTCTCCCATCCGGCGGTCACGACCTTGAATTCAGTCGGCAGGGCGTCGACATGCAGGGTGTAGATACCATCGGCATGCTCGAATTTGAAATCGGGATGGTCGCTCCACCATGTGCCGTTGATATTGTGGGCCAGATAGAGATCAGAGTCTACCGTGACCGCATTGAGGGCTTTCACCTCAAGCGACAGCGATGCGAGATTAAAGGTCAGCAGGACACTCCCGGAGGCCGAACCGGCCAGTTTCATATTCGTGTCAGAACCGTCCCGGAGTGTGTAAGTATTTCCCGGAGTGACTTCGGTCGGGCCCCCATATTTCAGCAGCCAGTCGCCGTTGGTGTCGTTGGCGCCCCCGGCGATGCGGAATTCCCCGGTGAGACCGGTCGCCACAAATGTGAAGACACCGTTGTTCTCGTTGAAACGATAGTCTGGCCGGGTGTTGCTCCAGTTGGTAACCTCACCCACCAGATAGATATCAGGCACGACGGTGAGCTTCGGCGCCGAGGCGTCGGTGATGTCGAAACGTAGCGTCGCGCCCGCTACAGTCATTGTTTTCGGAAACTTGATATTGTCGGCAGAGCTGGTGCTGTTCACACATCCGATTGAGGTGTTGAAAGCCACGCGCTGGGTCGAGCCGTACTGGCTTTTCCAGCCCGATTCGGCGATTTTGAAACCGTTGCCGAAATCATCACTGTTGAAACTGTCGATGTGCAAGGTATGCACGCCATTGCTTTCGGTAAATTTGAACTCCTGCTTGAAACTCCAGTCATTGCCTTTGCCAACAAGGTAGAAGTCGGCGCCCGTCGCGACCGTCCGACACAGGCACAATACGATAATTAAGGATAAATACTTTCTCATGGTTCATGTTCGGTTCATGTTGCAAATATAGGTACATTCCGGGGCAATGCAAGATACAGGTAAACTTACAAGTAAGTAATAAACAACACAATATGCTGATATTCAACAGCCGGAAGGTGCATACAGGTAAATTACAGCCCGTCTGCCAGGCGATGTCATTCCATCCTGTAAATATGCCATGCCGTATCACCCACAAGGTGCCCGGCGCCCATACCGTTCCATGCCAAGTGACAGTCCGATTTACCTGCCAAACAACATATCCGCAACTAATCAGCTAATTATCTGCATTATACACAGAGTATGCCTTTACCTCACGCGACAAGCTATTGCCGATGAACCGATTTTTGCTTAAATTTGTGTAGTCATTATCCTTTTGTTGCACTGCCATGGCGCCCCGACTACGGCAATGGCATTACCCTCCATGAAAAAATTCCTCTGCAAAGGCATTGTATCTGTAACATTGGCATGTGCGGCCGTTCCGACTGCAACCCATGCCCAGGAACTGCGGCAGACCATACTTATTAACGATGGCTGGACGTTTGCATTTGCAGACGACACTGCGCATGTGGCTGTAGCGTTGCCGCACACCTGGAATGCAGACGCCTACTCTGCCCGCAACTACCCCATCGGCATCAAGGAGGTGGTGAAATTCGGTGACTTCCCCGTAGTATGGACCAACACCCGCTACCGCATGATATACCTCAACATGGGTCACGGCGACCTCGAGTTTACCGACGCCACGCAGAACATGCTGTTTGTCAACGCGCTGCGCTGGGTAGTAAGCCGTTCGCCCAAAGGCGACCCGTTCACCCGATAACATAAGCAACCGTTCAAAATTACTGACAACAATAATCTAATCCTTAAATATCCCGTTATGAAAAAGCTTTCATTGGCATTTACAGCCGCATTGTCGGCCGCAGGAATCTGCACCGCGGCCACAGTGACTCCGGCCATCGCCCCCGATCCGGCCATAGAGGCCGAGGTGGAACGTATCGTATCAGGCATGTCGCTCGATGACAAAATCGGGCAGATGTGCGAGATCGAGATCGGCACCATCACAAAAGACGAGAACGGCTCGCCCGTGCTCGACCCGCAGAAAGTAGAGACCGCATTCAGCCGGTACCGCGTCGGCTCTGTACTCAACACCGCCCAGGGACACGCCCAGGATCGCGAAACCTGGTACCGCCTGATCAGCGGCATCCAGGACGCCTCGATGAAATACATCGGCATCCCCGACATCTACGGCGTGGACCAGAACCACGGCACAACCTACACCACCGGTGGTACCCTGTTCCCCCAGGAGATAAACATGGCCGCCTCGTTCAACCGCGACCTGGTGCGCGAGGGAGCCGCCGTGTGCGCCTACGAGTCACGCGCCGCCTCGATTCCCTGGGTCTACAACCCGGTGATGGACCTTGGCCGCAACCCCGTGTGGAGCCGTATCTGGGAGAGTTTCGGCGAAGACCCCTACATCAACGGCGAGATGGCCGTGGCCATGGTGAAAGGCTATCAGGGTGATGACCCCAACCACATCGGCCTGAAGGGTGTGGCATCATGTCTGAAACACTACATGGCATACGGCAACCCCGTGACCGGCAAAGACCGCACCCCCTCGTCAATCAACCCAGTCGACCTGCGCGAGAAATATTTCCAGCCCTTCAAGATGGCCATCCGCGCCGGCGCCCTGTCGGTGATGGTGAACTCGGGCATCAACAACGGCCTACCCTTCCACGCCAACCACGAGATGCTCACCGTATGGCTCAAGGAGGACCTGAACTGGGACGGCATGATCGTGACCGACTGGGCCGACATCCACAACCTCTGGAAACGCGACAAGATTGCCGCCGACTATAAGGAGGCCATCATGCTTGCCATCAACGCCGGCATAGACATGTCTATGACCCCCTATGACACAGAGTTCTGCCCCCTGCTCAAAGAGCTTGTAAACGAAGGCAAGGTGTCGCAGGAACGCATCGACGACGCCGCACGTCGCATCATACGCCTGAAACTGCGTCTGGGCCTGTTCAAGACTCCGGCCACCAAGCCGAAGGATTACCCGCTGTTCGGCAGCCGCGAGTATGCCGACAAGGCGCTTGAACTGGCCGTACAGAGCGAAATCCTGCTCAAGAACGAAAACGCCGTGCTCCCCATCGCCGAAGGGAAACGCATCCTTGTCACCGGCCCCAACGCCAACTCGATGCGCTCGCTCAACGGCGGATGGTCATACACCTGGCAGGGCACCGACGAAGGCCGTTTCCACGACCGGTACAACACTATCTACGAGGCCCTCTGCAACCGCTACGGCAAACAGAACGTGATTCTTGAACAGGGCATGGACTATGTGCCCGACTACGGCAAATGGGAGGCCGAGCGAAACGTGCGCATCGAGGCTGCTGTCAAGGCCGCCGCGGACGCCGACGTAATCGTGGCCTGCATCGGCGAGAACTCGTACTGCGAGACCCCGGGCAACACCAACGACCTGCACCTCTCGGCCAACCAGACACAGCTTGTGAAGGAACTTGCCAAGACCGGCAAGCCCATCGTGCTGGTACTCAACGAGGGACGTCCGCGCATTATCCGCGAGATCGAGCCGCTGGCAGCAGGCGTGATCGATGTACTGCTCCCGGGTAACTACGGCGGCGACGCCCTGGCACAGCTCATCGCCGGCGACCGCAATTTCAGCGCCAAGCTCCCCTACACCTACCCCAAATGGATCAACGCCCTGGCCACCTACGACCACAAACCCTGCGAAACCGTAGAGACCATGAGCGGCGCCTATAACTATGCCGCCGACATCGACGTGCAGTGGCCCTTCGGCTACGGCATGAGCTACACCACCTTCGAATACAGCGACCTCACCGTCGACAAGACCGCCTTCACCCCCGCCGACAACCTCACCGTCAGCGTGACCGTGAAAAACACCGGCGCTGTCGAGGGCATGGAACCGGTGATACTCTACAGCAGCGACCTCGTGGCCTCAATCACCCCCGACGTGCTGAGGGTGCGCGGTTTCGAGAAAGTCAGCCTCAAACCCGGCGAAAGCCGCAAGGTGACATTCACCATCCCGGCCTCGGACCTCGCCTTTGTGAACTACCAGGGCAAATGGACCGTCGAGAAAGGTGACTTCGACTTCACCGTCGACAAGCTGAAAGTGCGCACCGCCTGCACCGAGACCAAAGTCTGGGAAACCCCGAACATCCTCTGAACTCTGCAACACATACCTGCGTAATTACGGCATTTCATTGTAGGGTCGCCACATATGGCGGTCGCAAACATCGGGCAATCAGACAATTGCCCATTCATTGTAGGGTCGCTACATGTAGCGACCCTACAATGAAATGCCGGATTACAGATTCTGACCACATTCTCACACACCTCATTTATATTTTACAGGCATACTGTATATCCACCAATCCAAAACACTTATCACATCATGCGTTTTTCAAGAATCATTGCCGTGGCCGCCGTGGCCATCACCGCCGCTCTGGCAGGCTCGGCCAAAGACTTCCTGAAAGTCAACGGCCCCGACATCGTCGACTCAAAGGGCGAGAAGTTCTATATCAAGGGTACCAATCTGGGCAACTGGCTCAACCCCGAGGGGTATATGTTCGGTTTCCAGCGCACATCGTCGGCCCACATGATCGACGAGGCCCTGCGCGAGCTTGTCGGCCCCACCGAGGCACGCCATTTCTGGCAGAATTTCAAGGACAACTACATCACCGAGGCTGATTTCAGATTCATCGCCGAAAAGGGCGCCAACACTATCCGCGTACCTTTTAACTACCGCATGTTCACCAACGAGGATTATATGGGCCTCAACGACGCCGGCGAGGGTTTCCGCCGCCTCGACGACTGCGTGCGCTGGGCTCGGAAGAACGGCGTGCGCCTCATCCTCGACATGCACGACTGCCCGGGCGGACAGACCGGCGACAACATCGACGACAGCTACGGCTACCCCTGGCTTATGACCGACACCATAGCCCAGCAGCAGTTCGTTGACATCTGGCGCCGGATAGCCGAACATTATGCCGACGAGGATGTGATTCTCGGCTACGAGCTGGCCAACGAGCCGGTGGCCACATACTGGGAGGGCGAGGAGCGCGACCGCCTCAATGCCGCGCTTGAACCGCTCTACAAACGCGCCACCGCCGCTATACGCGAGGTCGACCCGAACCATATCATCCTGCTCGGCGGCCCGCAGTGGAACAGCTACTTCGGCAACTTCACCGACTGGACTTTCGACGACAACATCATGTACACCTGCCACCGTTACGGCGGGGCCGCCACAACCGAGGCGATAGCAAGCTACATCGAGTTCCGCGACAAGACCAACCGCCCCATGTATATGGGCGAGCTGGGTCACAACACCGACGAGTGGATGAGCGATTTCGTCGACGCCATGCGCGCCAACAACATCGGCTACACCTTCTGGCCCTACAAGAAAATCGGCGACAGCGCCATGACCGGCGTGGCCGAACCCGAGGGGTGGAAAGAGGAGCTTGTCGCGTTCGTCGAGGCACCCCGCGGCTCATACGGCGAGATTCGCGACGCCCGCAAGCTCTGCTCGCAGGAGCGCGGCGTGGAACTCCTCAACCGGTATGTAGAGAACGCCAAGGCACCCAACATGCTGGTGCACGACAGCTACATCCGCGCCATCCAGCTCGACAAGTAAATTATCCCCTATCCCACCCGAGAGCGCATCATAGTTTCCAGGCATTCATTATGGAGTCGCTACATGTAGCGACCGCCACCGAACGGCATCAGTAAGCAACTGAAATTCAATTGGCAAGCGATCGATACATGTAGCGACTCTATAATGAATGCCTGAGAATTATGGGTCAAAACAGTCCATAACATTACTGAATTTTCAGTGGGAGTTATGGACTATGTATAAAATGAATCCTGAAAAATATGCGAGGTGTTTTATCGGACGATAATCTTGCAGGTTTCGGATGTGTGGCCATTATCAGTGAGAGTGATAAGATAAATGCCGGACGGGAGATTGTCAGTTGGTACTGAAACTTGTGTTTCATCAGCTTCTATCTTAAAGCTCATAATAGTAGAACCATTAAGAGCATTAACTCGGATAGTGCGCTCACTTGTGGATGCTGGTATTTCCACAACTACAGGCGTCCCCTTGGAAGCCGGATTTGGCCGTGCGGTAATATGATTTTCTTCTTTGACTACCTTTACGACACCGCCCGTAGCCTTGTCAATGCGATAGAATCTCACGGTCTGCACATAGCGGCCTTGTTCATCATACCAATTGTAATTGACCTGTGCAAGAATGCTGTTGTCGGATTTGAAAAACACAACGCTGGGTTTACCCTCGGCGTTGTCGGGCATCGGGAAAGTGTAAAGCACCTGATTATTGTCGTTCACGACCTCCAAACCCGTATAATGGACTCCAAATGTAGTGCGTTTATAGTCCGTTTCGCCATCGCCGTCACGGTCAGTATCAGTAATGCCGAAAAGATATTCTTCAGCGGAGGGTGAGCTGTCTGAAATGAAATTGCTCTCTCCACCTTCAGCTACTTCCGCTTTGAAACGAACGTATTCGAAAGCCTCATCATCGTTGAAGAAAGTCTGAGAGAATGGCAGATATACACCTCCGTTCCAGTCATTCAGTTTTGCAACATCATTGCAACGAGGGGTGCAGAAGTTACTGATTGGGACTTCCTCCCAAGAGCGAGTACTCCATTCGCCATTGTATTTTTGAGTCTGTATAGTGTAACGGTAGGAAAAACCCCACATACCCGATGGCTCAAGGTAAGCCTCAATTGTTCTGAGGTATTCCTCAAATTCGTACCATTGGTTGCCCTTTTGAAAGGGAATGTTTATAACGATAGAATTGTCTTCAACCCTGCTGCCATTTTGAAGAATGGCGAGAGACACTGACGGATCAGTATATCTTAACGTCTCGAAGATGTAATTGATGAAAGCGTTTTTGCGGGCTTCTATATCAGTGGCGGAAGGTATGCCGTCCGCTTCATCTATTACAAATCGGGATTCCTTAATCACACGGGATTTTTCCTGAGTCCCGGTAGAGGCTCTTTCCTTCAAGACGAAATAGGGCCGGAGAATGGGAAAATTGAATGATTTGAGAGGTTTCAGCTCAAAATCAAAGATTTCAGCCGAATACATTGTGCTGCCGTCGGAATATCCGTACTCATCCTCGGAGAAATAGATGGCGGCTTCGCCGTTCTTCATGTACTGACCTGGGATGAAACGGGTGTCGGCACCGTTCATCTCCTTTACCAAAGTTTGCGCAGATGCGGCAAATGTGCCGACAAGAGCAGCAGCGATTGTGATAATGCGGGTTATTCTCATTACTGAATTGTTTGTCACCACTGACTCTGTGGAGAGATTTGTTATAAAAAGAAAACGTGAGCCAACTATGCCACGTCTTGATTTGAAGGTCGTAGGAAACCATTAGCACAGATGTAACAATAGCAGCCCACGCTGTATGCGTGAGAACCACTATGCTAATCCTTGTGCTATTTGTCGAATTTCCTACGTTCTCAAACCACAAGATTACGCATAACGCTTCTTTTTTCAAAATGTCGTGACGGGAGTTATCCCAGTCGCCTACAAAGTTACAACATTTTGCGACTCATGTCAATAGGTTGGTGAAAAATAAGTTTGGTTCAGCCATAGATATAAGATGAAGCGTTCAAAGCCATAAGCACATTCCCTATGTAATCATGGACTTTGGCAAATTCACTTTCCGGCAGATAGATGCCGATACACAAATAAGGTCATTCGATTGCGGCGATGCCGATTTGAATGACTTTTTATTTTCCGATGCCGTCAACTACTACAAGTCTATGATGGCGTTGACCTATCTGCTTGAAGACAACGAGGCGGACAAGACAGTAGCATATTACAGCCTGCTCAACGACAAGATTGTGTTCGATCCTGACGAGAAGAAACTATGGAACCGACTTAACCGCCGTGTAGCCAATTCAAAACGGCGCAAGGAATATCCGGCTGTCAAAATCGGCCGTCTTGCCATATCCAAAGATTACGCGGGCCAACATATAGGTAGTGCGATTCTATTGCAGGTGAAACACGTTTTCGCCACAATGCATCGGAGTGCTTGTCGTTTCATCACGGTTGACGCATACGCAGCCGCCGTGCCATTCTATGAGAAATGCGGATTTATGTTCCTTTCCGAGAAAGACAAACATTCTCCCACAAAGGCTATGTATTTCGACTTTATCAATTTCCCGGAGTAATAACGGCATATTTATGCATCACTACCCCCCTGTACGCTCTCGGTACATGGACGGGCGAAATGGATATGGGCGTGATTTTTTTGTCAATCGGCGGGAATGTCTTAACTTTGTAAAAATTATCATTATCACCCCGCGCAGTAATGGACAACAAGGGATTCACAGCCGCCATGGCACAACAGATGGGTTGCGACACCGAGCAGGTGGCGCGCCTGGTGAGCGGATTCGCCTCGATATTAAAGCGCGAATGTGCCGACCTGAACCGCATAGCCATCCCCGGTTTCGGTGCTTTCGAAGGGGTGAAAAGAGATGAGGAGGTGCGCCGCGACCTCGTCACCGGCGCCGAAGTGCTGTATCCCCCCTGCATCGAGACAGAGTTCACGGCAGGTGTCATGCTTAAAAAGACATTAAGAGAAAACCGCTGATGAACCGCACGATAGCCCTCCCCGCTCTGGTGGCCGAACTGGCCCGCACCAACAACTGTGCCGATGAAACCGCATCGGAATTCCTGCATGCGCTGGCCCGCGTGGTGTCTAAAGGTCTGGCCGAAGATGGCGCGGTGACCGTAAGCGGCATCGGCATATTCAAGATCATAGACAAGCCGGGTGGGCCGGAAGTGGATTTCCTTCCCGACGCCGAGCTTGCCGCCGAAGCTCAGCATTTCCACGGCTGTATCAGAGGCGAGCGGGCCACCTTCCGGCCAGGTGCCGTGCACGCTGAAAT